>CAYNRS010000022.1:1426-10654 GCA_964399565.1 uncultured Ignavibacteriaceae bacterium | reverse complement strand
ATCTAAGCAAGGTAATGCGTGTTATTGTTTTAGCAATAGAATTAGTTTTATTAGTATATATAGGCTATAAAAAGTTAAAGAAATAATCTCTAATCCTCTTCAACTTCGCCTAAAAGTTCTAATCTTTTGCTCCCGCAGCCTTGGCATATATTCTTTTGGCGGCACAAGCACACCGTTAGTTCCCACAACGGGCTCAACAATCACAGCAGCAACATCGCTTTCATTTTCGATCATGTGTTCTATGTAATCGGCACAGGCAATGTCACACTCCGGATAATGGTGATTCAAGGGACAGTCATAGCAATTTACCTCTGGGCCAAAGATCACGCCAGGAATTTTGCTGATGGGTTCAGCCGCCCACCGTCGAGGATCTCCTGTCGCCGCGATGGAACCCATAGTGGAGCCATGATAGGAGCGATAGCGGGCGATGATTTTCGTCTTGCCGGTGTACATCCGGGCGATCTTGAATGCCGCCTCGTTGGCTTCTGTGCCCGACGTCGTAAAAAAGAATTTTTCCAGACCCTTCGGCAGGACTTCAAGGAGCTGCTTGCTGAGCTCGGCACGCACGTCAGTTGCGTAACCGGGACTGATGTACGGCAATTTTCGAGCTTGCTCTTCAATCGCTTTGATAACGGCCTGGTTCTTATGTCCGAGCTGGACACACATGAGCTGGGAAGAAAAATCCAGATACTTCTTTCCGCTCGCGTCTGTGAAATAGCAGCCCTCGGCGTCAACGATGTGAAGGGGCTTCCACCCTTTCTGAAAACGCCACGTGCCGTATGTATACTTTGCGGTTAAATCGGTTATTTCTTGTGAAGAGAGATTGCTCATGCGTTTACTCTAATTCTACGAGTTCTTTGTATGATTCCGGCCTTCGATCTCTGAAGAACTGCCACACCGACCGGACTTCCTGGATCATGTTGAGGTCAAGGTCAGCAACGACAAGCTCATCCTTGTCGCGACTCGCTTGAGTCACGATCTTACCACGGGGGGTGCAGAAATAGCTCTTTCCATAAAACTCCCCGATGTTCCAGGGCGGTTCCGTGCCCACCCGATTAATCGCGCCGACAAAATAACCGTTCGCAACAGCATGAGCTGGTTGCTCAAGTTCCCAAAGGTATTCTGAGAGCCCAGCGACGGTCGCCGATGGGTTGAACACAATCTCTGCCCCGTGCAATCCCAATACACGCGCACCTTCCGGAAAATGTCTGTCATAACAGATATACACACCTATGGTAGCATAGCGCGTATTAAAAACCGGATATCCAAGGTTTCCCGGCTTGAAGTAGAATTTTTCCCAGAACCCTGGGTCGACTTGCGGGATATGGTGTTTTCGATATTTGCCGAGATACCTCCCGTCCGCATCTATGACAGCCGCAGAATTGTAGTACACCCCGGTGATTTCTTCCTCATACATCGGCACAACCATCGCCATCTGGTACTTTTTCGCATACTCCTGCATCAGTTTTGTCGTTGGACCATCAGGGATCTTTTCCACCATGGCATACCACTTTGTTTTCTGCTCAGCGCAGAAGTACGGCCCGTAGAACAATTCCTGCATGCAAAGGATTTGGACCCCTTTTTTTCCGGCTTCTTCAATAAAACCGATATGCTTGTCGATCATAGATTTTTTGATTTTTTCGATTGGCTGCTCGGAGGAAGTCGAGAGGATGCATTGGATGAGTCCGCCACGCACAATCCTGGGCATAACAAACTCCTTTCAAAAAGATGAGGCGTTATAACAAACGGAATGACGGAAAATAGTAGTGACTATTTGATAGTTTGTCAAGAAAACCGCCGCTTTAGTAAGCGATTTTGTCTGCTTTTCGTTCCCACTCTCGAAAGGCAACAAGCGCTTCTTCCCTCATGCACTGAATGAGCGGGATTTTTCGCCGGGAGAGAGACCTGGTGAGTTCACTGTAAATGAAGGAATCGTCGAATCCGATTCTTGCGGCGTCTTTCCGCGTGTTGCCGAAGTAGACTCTTCCCGGCCGCGCCCAATAGATCGCGCCCATGCACATCGGACAGGGCTCACAGCTCGTGTACATCTCGCAGCCGTCTAGCTGAAAGCTCTTCAGTGCCCTGCATGCTTCTCGGATGGCGACAATCTCGGCGTGCGCAGTCGGGTCATTTGTCGACGTTACGAGATTTGCTCCACGTGCAATGACTTTCCCATCCTTCACGATGATCGCCGCAAAGGGCCCGCCTTTCCCCTCCCGGACATTTCGTAGAGACAACTCGATCGCTTCAAACATGAAATGATTGAGCGTTGGGTCTGTTTTCATTCGTGTGAGAGGACTTGATCTGAGGTTAGTAGTAGTTGCCTTGTTTTCCCTGCTTTGTCATCGTATGGGGCGCGCCTTCCTCTGCGGACTGCTATGAGTTGAGCCACCACGCTGATTGCAATTTCCTCTGCAGTGGTAGCCCCGATTTCGATTCCCATCGGGGCTTGAACTCTCGCCAGGGAATCAGAAGAGATTCCTTGCTGCATCAAGTTTTCGTAGGTTTTGAGCACCTTTCGTTTGCTTCCGATCATTCCGATGTACTGTGCCGGAGTTCTTACCGCTTTTTCAAGAATTTCTTCGTCGTACTGATGGCCTCGCGTGACGATGACAACGAATGTTGAATCCTTTATTTGCAGGGTTTTGAACGCGTCCGAGAATTCCACGGCCAGGTTTTGATCAGCCTCAGGAAATCTCGTTGCGTTTGCGTATTCTTTGCGGTCGTCCACGACTGTTACTCGAAAACCTGCCATCGCGGCCGTTTTGGAAATGTATTTCGACACATGCCCGCCGCCAAAAATAATGAGTGACGGCATGCCCGCGATTGGTTCAAGAATTAATTCGCCGTTGTGAACAGGAATTCTCTTTGTTATTCTGCGATGAAAAACCTTGTGCAAGCCCTGTATCAGAGATGTATCCCCGACAACCGGCGATTTTGTTTTGAAAATGTCTTTTTCTGATTCGACAACCTGTTTCAGAAGAATCTGACCCGTCGTCGCAAGGAGTGTTGCCACGACGCAATCTTCACCGTTCCTGCGAAGCCGAATAATGGACTCAAGAAAAGGCAATTCATCTTTCGAAACGGGCTCGATCAACACATCCAGGTTCCCGCCACAAATGAGGCCTTGAACAAACTCATCCTCGTTCAGACGGAAACTCAAAATCTCCGCCTTGTTCTCTCGAAACAATCTCTTTGCGGCACTAAGAACATCCGCTTCAAGGCAACCACCGCCCACGGTGCCGACCCAAGTATTTCCCCCGTTTTTGACAAGCATTTTTGAAAATGCGGAGGCAGGGGTAGAACCGCTCGTTGAGATGATTGTTGCCAGCATCACGCGATCTTCAGCTCTTAGCGCTAAAAGGAGCTCTTCAAAGATGTCTTTCATCGTGTTCCGCCCCGTTCGGATCATTGTATCGAGCGAAATGACTCAGTTGCAATCCCGCAAATTGTTCTCACACGCTTTTCATCTGAAATCCATTTGCCGCTTTCATTTTTCCCCTTGCCCGAGAAATGGAATTTTGAAGGGGTGAATCCGTCCACCCCGAGGTGCTCGCACAACTCAATTCTCATTCCGCCAGCGCGTTAGGCACTGAGAGCAGATTGAATTCCGTTTGTGCAAACTTCCCGAATGAGGTCTTTCAAAGTGTCCGATATTCGTTATGCCTTGATCAAGAGAAACCCAATGATTGCAAAAGGGAGATGCACCATGAGAGGTGGCGCAAACAACGGGAAGCCAACGAGAAACAACGGGGCAGCGATCAGTCCAAAATAGAAAGCGAACCGCGCCGACCAGAATGGAACAATGGAAGACTGCAGTAGTGCTTCCCCGTACACGGCGATTGACACGTATGCCAGAACCATGTAGATTCCGAACAACAGGCCCGACCACCTGTGGAGAGGCTCGATCCATTCAGGCATTGATCCTGTCTGCACAGTTTCGATTCCTGCTTGTAAATCTCCCGTCACACGAAAGGCGATCGACAAAATCCAAAGAATTGACCCAAAAAAGAAGCCGGTAAATCCCAGCTCGGGCAAAAATGACAAATGAGCTCCACGCAAAAGCGTAGTCAAAATGCGGAGTCCGAAGAGTGTTAACAGTACACCGATGACGAAGCACGCATGTATCCAATACCAATTGAGCTTATGTGTTCCGACCACCTCCAAATATTCTCTCAATGGCGATGTCCACTGTTTGTACGGCGGTGATCCGGCCCCTATCCAAAATGCGATTGCGCCCGTCAACAGAAGCCATCCCGCGAAGTGAATATCTCGAGGATTATACGTTTCCATCGGTTACCCTTTCGTAAGTACTTCGTCCGAGTTTTTCTTCGACACTTGTTTTTTCAGCCGCTCCGTCGATAGGACAATGACTTCGTTTGTTGCGGGCAAGGAGTATTCCGGCTCGACTTCGTGGTTAGCCACTGCTGAAATCGCATCTTTGATCGCAAGCCATGTTGACAGAGCAAGCATCAGCGGCGGCTCGGCAACAGCTTTACTTTTTCGAATCGTGTTTGGATTGGGAACATTTTGGAGTAACGCGACGCGGAAATCCTTGGGAATATCCTGCACCGACGGAATCTTGTATGTGTCGGGCGAATGGGTAAGCAGATTTCCCTCGCTATCCCATTTTATTTCCTCTGTCGTACACCAGCCCACGCCTTGAATGTACCCGCCTTCCACCTGTCCGAGGTCGATACCAGGGTTGAGCGAGTCACCGACATCGTGCAAAATATCAGTCCTGAGGGCTGTGTGCCGACCTGTCAAGACGTCGACGACCACCTCTGAGACGCACATCCCGAATGCGAAATAGTGAAAAGGCCGTCCCCATCCCTTTTCTTTGTCCCACCCGATGTCCGGCGTCTTATAATAGCCCGTAGCGCTCAAGCTTATTTGTCTTGGTTGCATAAGCGGCACAGCGTCAGCAAAAGCAATTTTTCGTTCTGGACGCATGATGTCAAAGATCATGTCGTCCTGAAAAACGATGTCGTCCTTCTTCGTCGGAGGATGAGGATACCGTTCCGAGAAAATCTCTGCGACAGCCTCCGAGATTCTTGATTTGAGCGTGTCGACTGCGCTCTTGACGGCCATCCCATTTAGATCCGCTCCCGCCGACGCGGCCGTTGCCGATGTGTTCGGGACCTTCGATGTGTTCGTTGCGTTGACCTTGACTCTGTTCAGTCGCACGCCAAACTCTGCCGCCGCAACCTGGTGCATTTTTGTATGAAGTCCTTGCCCCATCTCTGTGCCGCCGTGATTGACAAGGATGGTGCCGTCCTTGTACACATTCACAAGAGCTCCAGCCTGATTCAAATAGGTTGTTGTAAATGAAATGCCGAACTTCACAGGAGTGATCGCGAGGCCTTTTTTGAAGAATTCATTCCCCGCGTTAAAAGCATCGACCTCTTTTCTCCGATTCCAATAATCGGACGATTTCATCAACTGGTCGTAGATCAGGAACAGCCGATTATTCTCGACCGTCTCGCCATAATGCGTGATGTTATTTTCCCTCAGTCCATAGAAGTTCTTGTTGCGAATTTCAGCTGAATCTTTTTTTACATGTCGTGCGATCCTATCGACAACGGTCTCGGCCAACGCCATTCCCTGGGGGCCCCCAAATCCCCTGAAGGCAGTGTTTGACGGCAGGTTTGTCTTGCAAACTCTTCCGACAACCAGGAGATTCGGTATAGAGTAGGCATTGTCCACGTGCAGCATTGCCCGTTCCATTATGGCGAATGATAAATCTGTAGCACAACCGCCGTCACTGTTGAGCTCATACTTTGCGGCCAGGATTCTTCCCTCACCGTCAAAACCCACTTCGTAGCGGGAAAGGAACCGATGTCGTTTACCCGTGATCTTTTGGTCGTCGTCGCGGAAAAGCTGGACTTTCACCGGGCGCTTCGTTGCCCAACAAAGTAGCGCCGCCCAACATGCCGTATGATTTCCCTGGGTTTCCTTTCCGCCAAATGCTCCTCCCATCCGTCGCACCTCGACGACAACTTCGTTCTTGGGAATGCCCAAAACCTCTGCTATTAACGCCTGAGTCTCCGACGGATGCTGCGTAGAGCTGAACGCATTGATTTCTTTGCCCTCGCCCGGTATGCAGAGACAGACTTGCGTTTCGAGATACCAATGCTCCTGAGCTCCGGTTCGAAGCTCTCCTTTGACAACATGGGGAGCCGATTTCAATGCCTCGTCCGGATCTCCGGTTTGCATTTTTCTTGGCGGCCCCAGCAGGCTATGCTTCTCAAGGGCTTTTTCAATCGAAAGAATCGCCTCGAGTGGTTCATACTCGATTCTGATTCGCCTCTCTGCTTCCTGGCATTGCTCTTCAGTCTCTGCAGCGATCAAAAAGACGGCCTGTCCAATGCAAATCACTTCGTCCTGGGCAAGACATAATTCATCCTTCACGACGGGCCCCATCTGGTTGTGCCCAGGAATGTCTTTGTACGAGAGCACGGCATAAACACCATGGGTTTTCCTCGCCTCGGTCAAATCAAACGACTTAATCCTTGCATGCGCATGAGGACTGTAGACGACGCGCCCTTCGAGCAGCTCTTCGTTAACGAGGATATCATCAACAAAGACCGCTTCACCGGAGACGTGTTTCCCTCCGGATTCATGAGGAGGAAAAAAATGTGGAGTGGTGGAGTGATGGAGTGATGAATTTTTCACAGATTATATTCCTCAAGATTTCCCGAAATATGGTCAATCCAAGATCCATCATCTCTCTTTTTTTCAAGAGTTTCTATCGACTTTTGCAAAACGAAAAGTTTCATATAACCGCGGTTTATGTTCTTTTTCTTCGTATAGTCCCTGTGATCTACGCTAGCATTACTCCAATTCTCCAAACCCTCCACTAGTTCATTTAGCTCTTTTGTGTTTCACTCCAGAATTTCAGCAACAAATTTCGGGCTGCGACCGAGCGAAATTCTGCTCCTGCTCGTGCGTCGGAAATCGGGGAAAATTCGCTATCAACAAGGCGCATTGCTTCTTCCACAATCTCGCGTTTCCATGGTTTTCCAACAAGAAATTCTTCGACGCTGGCTGCTCGTTTCGTAATCTTGGCCATTCCACCGTAGACTAACTTGACATTCTGGACCACGCGGTCATCGCTCAGAGTAAGCCGGAATCCTCCACTGACCGTTGAGATATCAAGGTCCTTGCGTTTAGACACTTTGTACGACTTCACAATTGCACCGTTGGACATCTTGGGAAGGACAATGGCTGTAATAAGTTCATCCTGGCGGCGAACGGTTTTCCGATAATCGACAATAAACTCATCGATTGGGACTTCCCTCCTTTTAGTCGAACTCGATAGAATGATCCTGGCGTTGTAGGCAAGAAGCACCGGCAAAGTATCGCCAATGGGCGAAGCTGTTCCGAGGTTTCCACCGAATGTTGCGACATTCCTGATCTGCTGTGAACCAAACACCGACAACATGTCATAAAGCGCAACGAATTCTGTTTTGAGTATGTTCATAGCGTCGGTGAGGGAAACGGCAGCCCCAATTGTAAGTGCGTCTGGTTTCTCGACCACCGTCTTCAGATCTCCAATGCCGGAGAGGTCTATGACCTCTTTGAAGATTTCGTGTTTTTTCGTCACGCGCAACGCAATATCTGTTGCGCCGCAAACGACAATTGCCTGAGGGTAGAGTCGAATCAGGCTCAGTGCCTCTGACAATCGTGTCGGCCTGAGGTAAAGCTGCTCTTTTGTTTGCAGCTGAAGGGAATCGCTGGGAATCGTTTTCAGGATCGCCCCGATGCGAGCCTCATCTTTCGAGAATCGGTCCATGCCATGATGGACACATGCAGCGGCGGCGGCCTTTACGATGGGTTGATATCCTGTACATCGACAGAGATTTCCTGTCAACGAATCGTCGATTTCGTCTCGCGTCGGTTTGTCTTTGCTCTTGTAGAGCGAGAACAGGGACATGACAAACCCTGGTGTGCAATATCCGCACTGACTGCCGTTTGCATCCACCATCGCCTGCTGCACGGGATGTAATTCTCCGTTCTCATTCTTCAGATTTTCAACCGTGATCAGCTGCTTGCCGTGAATCATCGGCAAGAACAGGAGGCATGAATCGACTGATTTGTATCGAAGTGAACCGTCTGCCTGATGTTCACCGAGGACGACAGTGCAAGCGCCGCAGTCGCCCTCTGCGCAACCCTCCTTAACGCCCTTGTGGCCCGGAAAGCTCCGCAAATAGTTTAAGACGCTCGTCGTGGGTCTCAACCCTGTGACTTGAAATTCCTCTGATACCACATTACCGTCGAGCACGAACGAAATCGAGTTTCTCATGTGCGCGATATGTTACCAATTCTCGCTTCAAGTTTCAAGATGAATCATGTTCACCTTGATTACATTGGCTTATGTTAGTAGATTGACGAACCAGTCGACAACCTCGCCCTTGAACAAATTCATCGCCATTTCCATTATCATTGCTGCTGTCCTCGGCGCGCTCGGCGTTACCGGCTATTTCTATTATCGGAACGTGTTCCTTCGGTACGACGAGAAGTTCATTGTTGAATTCATCCGAAAGTATCCCGAAAAAGTTTCTCTCTGTGTCGTCAGAAACGATTCTGTTGAGGTTGACTTCCATTCCGACAGATTGATGCCGCTCGCAAGCACAGCAAAGATTATTCTGGCTGTTGAATTTTCCCGTCAGGTTTTTGAAAAGAAGATAAACCCCGAGGAACGCATCCCGCTTGATGCGTTGAGCTTTTTCTACATTCCCAATACCGACGGGGGAGCACATCCCGCGTGGTTGAAGTATCTCGGAGAGAATAATCTCATTGAAAACAATTCCGTCTCTTTTCGACAAGTCGCCAAGGGAATGATCGCATTTAGCTCCAATGCCAATACCGAGTACCTCATGGCGAGATTGGGGCTTGAGAGCATCAACAGGAACCTCCTCATTTTCAAACTTCAGCACCATGAAAAAATATACCCTTTTGTCTCCGCTCTTTATCTCTTCCGAAACAACAGGGAAATCCCTCCCCAACAATTTTACGATATGCTGAAAAAGATGTCCATGACGGAGTACGCTGAAGAAGCGCTGAATATCCATCTCCGGCTGAAGGATGACCGTGACAGCTCTTTGCGAAGAACGTTCGTCATGCCTAATTTGGGCCTTCAACGCATTTGGTCAGACCGCCTGCCAAAGTCAACAACTCGTGAGTATGCAGAGCTCTTAAGAATTATTGCCGCAAAGAATACGCTTC
>CAYNRS010000022.1:0-1416 GCA_964399565.1 uncultured Ignavibacteriaceae bacterium | reverse complement strand
GAAGGGCTCCGGCGAACTGGCGAAGCTCGGCGCCTCCTGGAATGGCCGATGGAGATGAACCCTAGAAATAAAGACCGTTTTCGTTATGTTGGCGGGAAGGGAGGTTCTACTGCCTTTGTCCAAACTCACGCAATGTATGCATGCGACCTCAAGGGGAACGTCACTGAAATAGTCGCTTTCTTCGATGATCTTGCGCTGATGGAAGGACAACGGCTTCGTTCTGCGCTTTCAGCTTTTCAGCAAAATATCCTGGGCAATCAAGAGTTTCGGGCGCAAATACGCGAGGCCGTCGCTCCTCTACGGTAGACTGTACCTTTTCTTCTTCTCACTTCAATTAAGGAGACACCGGTGGACTGGATTTTTGAACCGCAATCATGGGTCGCGCTTGTTACGTTGACGGTGCTGGAAATTGTCCTCGGCATCGACAACATCATTTTTGTTTCAATCCTCTCCGGAAAATTGCCGAAAGAGCAGCAGCCGAAGGCTCGACGTGTGGGATTATCGCTGGCGATGCTGACCCGCATCGCGTTGTTGTTTTCCTTGACGTGGGTCATGCGGCTGACGGACCCTCTGTTTGTCTTGATTGGGCAGGAGGTTTCCGGTCGCGATCTCATCCTGATCTTCGGCGGACTGTTTCTCCTTGCAAAGAGCACCCACGAGATCCACAATAAACTCGAAGGTGAGGAGGGCGAAACGTCAAAGGCAATCAAGAAGCCATCATTCACGAGTATCATCATTCAGATCGCACTCCTTGATATTGTTTTTTCTCTGGACTCTGTTATCACGGCCGTCGGCATGGCGAACATCCTTGCCATCATGATTGCTGCCGTTGTCATCGCTGTCGGCTTCATGCTTGTCTTCGCCGGCCCGATCAGCGACTTTGTCCATAAACACCCGACAATAAAAATACTTGCCCTTGCCTTTCTCCTGCTCATCGGAGTGACCCTTATTGCCGAAGGCTTTCATCAGCATATCTCCAAAGGGTACATCTATTTCGCAATGTCCTTTTCAGTCTTCGTTGAGATGTTGAACTTGCGGCTCCGCAAAAAGGTTGCTCCAGTCCAGCTGCGTGAAGCTGTTGTCGAAGAGAGTCGATAACCTGTGGTGCGAGAATTGAATTGCCTTCGAAGTTCCCGAGTCGTGACCATCGACGGCGTTCGCCCCGCAACGGTTGTCTTCGAAGGTGAAGAGATCCTTTCCGTTAACGCCTTTGACGAAATTCCTCCACATGCAAAGCTTGAGGACTATGGCGACCTTGTCATTTCACCGGGACTCGTTGACTCCCATGTGCATATTAATGAGCCGGGTCGCACGGAGTGGGAGGGTTTTGAGACAGCAACAAAAGCTGCTTTAGCGGGGGGCATCACAACGCTTGTCGACATGCCGCTGAACAGCACTCCTGTTACGACAACGCTT
>CAYNRS010000021.1:0-10674 GCA_964399565.1 uncultured Ignavibacteriaceae bacterium | reverse complement strand
CGACGTCATAAATGCCATCACACCGACATTGAATGACACTCTTGCGCAAATCGCCGCGGAGATTGACTTGCGGGCTCAAAAGGCGGTTGCGCAACTACCCGCCGACGCGCGTCCAGATATCGCAGCGTCGTTGCAGGAGATTCAAAAACAAATCAGGAGACTGGAGACAGGAGTCAGAGGGCTCTTAAGCCTCTTCCGCATTGTTCATGCCCGTCACACGGAAACCTCTGAGCTGGAGATCATCAAACGCGAGTTCGAAACGGATGTTCATCGAATCGAGGCTGACCCGGTTGAATCGCCCGTGTTGGAACAGAGGCTCAAGGAGCGAAGAGAGAATAAGTAAGAAAAGCAGGAGCTGGTTTTCTTCGAAAGGCGGCCATGGCCGCCTTTTTTGTTTGTGGGCGTTGATGTGGTACTTTCTTATTCCTTCATCTCGAGTCGTGATTGGATTGCTTCAAAAATGGAATAGTTAAGGTATTTGTTCTCCATCCTGCCGGAGCTTACAACGCTCCCGTTCTCCAACTGGGCGCGAACAGCAGAAATAGCAACTTCGGTTGAATCTGTTCCATAAGCTGTCAGCGTGAGCGCAACAACATACCTGTAACTAGACGTTTTTGGTTCTACCGGGGGAGAGTAGTACGGCTCGCGATGCCTTTCCTTTTCTCGCTTGTTGTGTTCGGAAGAATCATCTTCAGAAGAACCTACGAGCCAGCCAATGATGCCAAAGATGAAAATAATCCCAAGTATCCCAAGGAGAATATCGCCCGTTGAAGCTTTTTCGTACTGTTCGTTTGATTTTTGTTCTTCGGGGATGATGGCAGGGTTCTCCAGTTCTCCGTTCATCAGCCCCGTGACCGGGTCACTGAGAGTAACGACGAATCCCTTTTGTTGGAGGGCAAGCGCGGTGGCCTTGTGTACATCGTCTTTTGAGGCAGGATACGTGGCAATGTCTGCATAAGGACGGCCATCGTATTTGTCCAGGTGCTGAGTTGGTTGCGTGGTCCCGCACCCGGCGTACAAGATAAAACTGAACAGGACAAAGGGTGTGGTTTCCCTTACGATGGAGTTATTCATAGGATGGCTATTTTGCGGGTGGAATCAAATCGTTAGCCCTTATTTCATGAGACCATCGGAGTTTTCCAGTGTGGTCCCAACATTCAAGAGCGACTTTCCTCTCTGTTCGCTTTCCACTGAAGCGAAGGAGGCCGACGCTTCGGGCATCGTACACCAGCGTTCCCGGCACACGGGCTGGATTGTCGAGTTCTTTCTGCGGGTTGCCAGGTCCGGCAGTGAGCGGTGAGGTGGTAAAATCATACAAAGGATAGAAAGTTGTATCGGAGAGCTTCACAAGCTCCGAGTGATGCCTGTCTCCGGAAAGAAAAAAGACGCCGCGCACTTTTTGCCGTTTGAGGAAGTCGATAAGGCTTCTGTATTCCTGAGTGTAATCACTAAGAGCTTCATAAAAGTGGGTCGGGTTGAGCAGTTGGTTCCCGCCAGCCACGATCTTAAAAGGAGCATTACTGCTTGTGAGTGCGTCCATAAGCCACTGAAGCTGGGCTTTGCCGAACATGGTTTTCTCCTGGTTGTCGGCTGCTCTGTTGGGTGACCGATGATATCGGTCGTCGAGCATGAAGAACTCTACGTCGCCCCATTCAAACCGCTGGAAAACTCCGGGTGTTTCCTTTGTTCCATACGTTTGGTTTGCCCAAAACAACTTGAATGTTTCAAGGGATTCATCTTTGAGCCTGAAGCTCCTGTCCGAATCGTTGGGCCCGTAGTCATGGTCATCCCAGATTGCATAGTGGTGGACAAAACCGAGAAGAGGTTGAAGCTCCGGATATGACCTTGTGTGAGTGTAGCGATGCCGCAGGCCGGAGACGCTGTTCCAGTCGATTTCGCGATAATACACATTGTCGCCCAGCCAGAGCATGAGGTCGGGGCTTTTCTTTACGAGCTCTCCCAGAATTTCGAAATTATCGCCGTAAGGCTTTCCAGGACGGTCCCACTCCAACTCGTTCACGTAGAAACAGGACGCGACAGCAACGGTAAACTCAGGTGGGTCCGTGCGCCATTGCCAGAGAGGCTGAGTCTGAAATCGCAGAGGATAAGGCCGTTTTTCCAGCTTTCCGTCAATGAGCAACTCATACTCATATCGTGTTCCCGGCTTGAGATTTCGAACGAGGACGTGCGCAGTGTTTGCTCTGTCCTCGCTGGTCAGGAGTTTCTCACTCAAGGTTTTATCGCCGCGCGCGTCAGAGGCCCAGTAGCGAAATTGCACAGTTGCGGCCTTTGTCGTTTGCACCCAGAGCATGACTTCGGTCATTTGTCCGTAGCCGACCATCGGGCCGGAACGAAGCAAAGATTGAGTGGTTACCGGCACAGAGAAAACAACGAGAAGAAAGAGAGTCTTTTGTAGTTTGTTCATCGTTAGCCACCGAATTTGTTTATGAGACAGGTGAAAGTAGAGGTTTGGTCCCTCTGAGTCAAGCGATGTACTTGCAAGCCGTCGAGAGAAACATTACCTTCTGATGATGACGATGGCTGAAAAGAAATACAAGCTCCACCTTCTTGAGGACAAGTTTGCGATCAGCAAACTCCCGTTGTTTGAGGATGTTCCGAAAATCTTCTCCAAGGGCGAGATGGTCTTCATCATGCGGACCGACGAGGAACTCGCCGTTATCAGCCCGGAATTTATGGCGCCGACCAACGTCCAGCAAGAAATCGGATACCGTTGCTTCCGCGTGGATGGCCAAATGGGTTTTCAGGAGGTTGGCGTCGTAGCAACATTGAGCGAGTGCCTGGCCGAAGCCAATATCAGCATCTTTGTTATCTCAACCTTCAACACCGATTATATCTTTTTCCGCGAAGAACACCTCCTGAAGGCGGTCAAGGCATTACAAGCCGCCGGGCACGAATTCGTGCACAAAGAGCAATAAACCTCCCCTCCCTCGCTTCGACCTACGTAACAAAGGATTTCAAATCACTCGGGAGGATTGCCCCTTCGTGCAACGGTCTTCCAACTATTACGCCTGAAACACCCGTAGCCGCAAGGGTTTCTAGGTGTTGGATGGAGGTAACTCCGCCTGAAGCTATCAACTCAACATCTTCGAAGAATGAACGAATCTCTTTATATAAATCGAGATTTGGCCCATCGTTCGAGCCTTCCCGGGCGACATCGGTATACTCAAAACTGCTTGCGCCTCCGTTTTTTAACTCCATCATGAACATCGTGGGCGATTGCTCGATTTCTTCAAGCCAGCCGCTGTGAACAATCTTTCCTTTCCTCACATCAACAGCGACGCAAATTCGCCTTGAGCCGATTTCACGGATCCATCTTTTCACGAGGGAAGGAAGGGTGACAGCTATGCTGCCCAACACCGCGCGTCGCACGCCCATTTCCAAAAGTTTTTCAATCTCTTCTTTTGACCTGACTCCGCCGCCGACTTCGAGTCTTAGGTTCTCAACAGCAAGGAGAGCTTCGATCGTCGACCAATTCTTGACCTGGCCGTATTGAGCTCCTTCAAGGTCGACAATGTGAAGAAAAGAAAAACCCGAAGCAGCGAATTCTTTGGCGGCCTCAACCGGCGACCTGGGATATTCCACACGGTCGTTGAAGTCGGAGGACCGCAGGCGAACACATTTACCACCGTAGATCTCTATCGAAGGAATGATGAGCATGGGTAGTGAAAGCTCAAGAATGAATCCATGAAGAATGTAGCCCTTTTTTGGCTTGTCAATCAAGTTCGTTTTCTCTACTTTCTTCAGTCAATGATTGACTATTCTGATATCGAAGCTGCCTACAGCGTAGTTAAACCTGTTGTCCGGAAAACCCCCCTCCTCACCTCAGAGGCGTTTAATGCTCAAAGCCGTAACCGGGTATTTCTGAAAGCAGAGAACCTCCAAAGGATTGGAGCGTTCAAGATCCGCGGCGCATATAACAAGATTCATTCGCTGTCGGCGGAGGATCGGAGACGAGGAGTTGTGGCGCATTCTTCAGGAAACCACGCTCAGGGAGTTGCGCTGGCAGCGAGCATCATGGGTGTCAAAGCCGTCCTTGTGATGCCCAAATCCGCACCTCCTAATAAAGTTGCGGGTACGAAGTCTTACGGCGCTGAGGTTATTTTCTGTGAGGACTCTTCAGATGACCGGGAGCGAGTAGCTGGACAGCTGGAACGAGAACGCGGACTTGTCCCCGTGCCACCCTACGATGACGATAAAATCATTGCCGGCCAGGGAACGGTCTCGATGGAGATTGCACAGGACATCAGCGGACTCGATTACCTCTTTGTGCCCGTCGGCGGAGGCGGTATTATTGCGGGAAATGCCGTTGCGGCGAAAAAGCTCTTTCCTCACATTAGAGTTATTGGCGTGGAGACGGAAACGGCGAATGATTGTTATCAGACTTTTCGCAAGAAAGAAATTGTGCGTATTGACCCCCCTAAAACAATAGCCGACGGCATGCGAACCCAATCGATTGGGAAACGAAATTTCGAAATCTTAATGAAATTTGTAGATGATGTTATCACTGTGAGCGATGATCAGGTGATAGAGATGATGAGATTTCTGATCGAGCGAATGAAGGTTGTTGCGGAGCCCACGGGTGCCGTCGCGCCGGCGGCGGTATACCACAATGTCCTGAATGTGAGCGACAAATCCATTTGTGCAATTATTAGCGGCGGGAATGCTGACGCTGCGCTGTTGAAAAAAATCCTGTAGAAATGTCCTTCAATTTTCGGGAGTGAACGTTATGAGGAGAGTTATTGCTTTTTTGGCGATTCTTCCGTTGGTCGTTGCGGCACAGCAGAAATCTCCGATTGCCGAGAAGACGTCGGGTATGGAGAAATATTCAGGCTTTATGAACTTTTACTGGGATCCTAAAGGCGGGAAAGTCTGGCTGGAGATCGATCAATGGGAGAACGAGTTTTTGTACGTGAATTCGCTTCCCTCCGGCATAGGTTCGAATGATATCGGTCTCGACCGGGGTCAATTGGGCCAGGATCGTGTTGTGAAATTCATCCGAATCGGCCCGCGGGTTCTCTTGATTCAGCCAAACTACAGTTTCCGTGCCCTTACGCAAAACGCTGACGAGCGGAAGGCTGTGGAGGATGCGTTTGCGCAATCAGCGCTCTGGGGGTTTGAGGTTGCCGCAGAGGAAGGAAACAAGGTTCTTGTGGACGCGACCAATTTCTACGTGCGCGACGCGCACAACGTGACCGGCACGCTGAAAAGGACAAACCAGGGAATATTCCGGCTGGAGCCGACGAGGTCCGCCTTTTATCTTCAGCGCACAAAGAACTTTCCGGACAACACGGAGGTTGAGGTGATGCTTACCTTCGTCGGCGACGAGCCGGGCGCGTGGGTCCGGCAAGTGACACCAACGCCCGATGCAGTTACAGTCCGTCAGCATCATTCATTCATTCGACTGCCGGATAGCGACTATGAAATGCGTGCATTTGATTCCCGAGCAGGGTTCTTCGGGATTAGTTTTATGGATTACGCGACTCCGATTGGCGAGCCTATTATGAAGCGATTTATTTCCCGCCATCGCCTTCGCAAGAAAGATCCGGGCGCAGCAGGAAGTGAGGCCGTCAAGCCGATTGTGTATTATCTCGACAGGGGAACGCCAGAGCCGATTCGATCTGCTTTGCTTGACGGAGCGCGATGGTGGGACGAGGCGTTTCAAGCAGCGGGCTTCAAAGATGCGTTTCGCGTTGAAATGATGCCCGAAGGCGTGGACCCGATGGATATCCGTTACAACGTGATTCAATGGGTTCATCGATCGACGCGCGGGTGGTCGTACGGGGCAACGGTTGCAGATCCGCGTACCGGTGAAATCATCAAAGGACATGTGAGCCTTGGCTCGCTCAGAGTTCGACAGGATTATCTCATTGCTGAGGGCCTGTTGGGTCCTTACGAAGAGGGAAGGCCTGTGAGCCCAGAAATGGAAAAAATGGCTCTCGCCCGCCTGTGTCAACTTTCAGCGCACGAGGTTGGCCACACACTGGGGCTGGCTCACAATTATGTCTCCAGCACAGCCAATAGGGCATCAGTCATGGATTATCCGCATCCCCTTGCAAAACTTAAAGCCGACGGCTCGGTCGACCTGTCGGATGCCTACGCGACGGGAATCGGAGAATGGGACAAGGTGGCAATTGCGTATGGCTATCGGGATTTCCCAAAAGAAACAAATCGCGGGGCCGAACTCGACCGCATCCTGAAAGCGGCCATAGAGAAAGGTCTCTATTTTCTGACAGACCAGGACGCTCGTCCTCCGGGGAGCGCGCATCCTCAGACGCACCTGTGGGACAATGGGTCGGACGCTATTGAAGAGATGGACCGCGTCATGAAAGTCCGTGAACGCGCTTTAAGCAGATTTTCCGAGAAAAACATCAGGTTTGGCGCCCCCATGACGACGCTTGAGGAAGTTCTTGTCCCACTCTACATGGGGCATCGCTACCAAGTTGAAGCTGCCTCGAAAGTCATCGGCGGAGTGACGTATACATACACGATGCGTGGCGACGGACAATCCGTGCCCGTGCCAGTTTCACCGGAGGCGCAAAGGAGGGCGTTAAGGGCGGTTCTCAAGACTATCACCGTCGACGCATTAATGATACCAGAACAAGCGGCCCGGTTAATACCGCCGAGGGCTTTCGGATATGACCGCCACAGAGAACTCTTTCGCGGCCGCACCGGGCTCACGTTCGATCGACTTGCACCGGTCGAAGCCGCGGCTTCTCACTCGGTTGGGCTGCTGTTCAATGCAGAACGCGCTGGAAGGCTTGTTGAATTCAATTCACTGGACAAAAAAAACCTCGGTTTCAACGAACTCGTCGACAAAGTCATCAACGCCACATGGAAATCAAAGCACGATCAGGGGTTTTCCGGAGAGGTTCAGCGTGCTATTGACAACGTCGCCTTGTACCACCTCATTTCTCTGGCGGGGAACGAAACGGTGCTTTACCAGGTTCGCTCGATCGCAAGTTTGAAACTTGAAGAGCTGAGTAATTGGCTTACAGCACAGGTGAAGACGGCGCGCGACGAGAATCAGCGCGCCCATATGAAGTTTGCAGTCTCGCAGATCAACTTGTTCAAGGAAGACCCGAAAAAGCTTGTTCTTACACGACCGGGCGAACCACCTCCGGGGCAACCTATTGGAAATTGCGAATAGCCGGGAAGAGCTCATGACGCTCAAAAACTACATTTCGTATTTTGAGGAAATGGTAAAACCGACGGAGTCGCTTTTTCGTTTGGTTCCGCCGGACAAACTCGACTGGAGGCCGACGGAGAATTCGTTTTCTCTTGGTCAACAAATGGCTCACATGGTTGGGGCGCTTGGAGTCTACGGCCGTGGCATTGCAACAGGCGATTGGGGGTTCAAATCCATGAGGGAGCGGTTTGTGCAGAATCGGCATACGCCATCATTGACCATTGATGAAGCAGTTGCCGTTCTGCATGAGAATCAAGAGAAGTTCACAAAACTCATCGGTGCTTTGACGGAAGAAGAATTCAACACGGGTGAGGTTGAAACGCCCCAGTTCGCAGGCAAAGCTCCTCGATGGCGTATCGCAATGCTGGCCGTGGAACATCATGTCAATCACAAGGCTGAATTGTTCATGTGTCTGAAGTTGCTTGGTGTGCGTGTAAACACCGGACATTTGTATCGCGGGTAATGGAAGAACCGCTCGGGGTGAAAACCTTGAAGCTTTAGGAAATGTTTAATACTTTGAAAACATCGAATGAACGTCATGTCGTCGTCGTTGAGCAGAAAGCCCACAAGAGTCCTATCCACAAGCCGTGAGCCATGAAGATCGTAGTTTGTGTCAGCCACGTTCCTGATTCCGCTGCGAAAATCAATATCAGCGTCGAGGGGAAATCCATCGATAAAACCGGCGTCAATTTCATCATAAACCCGTATGACGAGTTTGCCGTCGAGGAGGCTCTTCGTCTCAAAGAGAAGAACGGCGGGGAAGTCATCGCAGTGTCACTGGGGGGAGACAGCCACAAGGAAACATTGCGCAAGGCTCTTGCCATGGGTGCCGACAAAGCAGTGTTGCTGAAAGACGATTCGGCCCGTGACTCCTTTTCTCTGGCACGGGCGATCGCGGATTATGCAAAAGAAACGTCGCCCGACGTCATTTTCTTCGGCAAGCAATCCATCGATACGGACAATGCTGCAGTGGGGTCGATGGTTGCCGAGATGGTTGGGATTCCATCGGTGTCGGTTGTTGTGAAGCTGGACGTCAAGGACGGCAAGGTAACGGCGGAGCGTGAAATTGAAGGCGGCCACGAGAAGGTTGAGGCCAGGCTCCCCTGCGTCATAACGGCTCAGAAAGGATTGAACGAACCGCGCTATCCGTCCCTGAAAGGGATCATGGGGGCAAAAAACAAGCCTATCGAAGATCGGACGCCGGCCAGCGCCTCTCTGAAGGTTCAACTCCTGACAATGAGAAAGCCGTCTCCGAAGAATCCTGGAAAGATCGTTGGAACGGATGTGAGTGCCGTACCAAATCTCGTGAAGTTGTTGCACGAGGAAGCAAAAGTCATCTAGGGCTTCAAGGTGGACTGGAAAAGGAATGAAAGTACTTGCATTTGCTGAACAACGTGATCATAAGCTCAAGAAGCCCGCTTTTGAAGTAGTGCGTGCGGCAAGGACCCTTGCCGACCAGATCAAGGGTGAAGTTATTGCCCTGGTCGTTGGTGATTCTGTAGAAAGGATTGCCGGAGAACTCGGAACCTTCGGGGCACACCGCGTTGTGGCAGTGGAAGATTCCCGGCTCGCACAGTATTCGACGACGGCGTATTCGAAGATTGTTGCAGAGATTGCCGCGAAAGAAGGCGCGAACGTCGTTTTTCTGAGTGCGACGGCAATGGGAAAAGACTGTGGCCCTCGAATCGCCGTACGGCTTGATGCCGGGCTTGCTGCGGATTGCACGGCCATCAGAGTGGAAAACGGCGAGATTATCGCGACGCGTCCCATCTACGCGGGTAAAGCGCTGACCGATGTCAAGATAACGTCGAACGCTAAAGTGTTTTCGTTGCGGCCGAATGTGTTCACTGCCGGAACGGGAAATGGCCCGGCTGCGTCAGTAGAGAAAGCAAGCGTTGCACTTGCCGATGAGGATTTTTCCGCGAAGGTTATTGAAGTTGCACAGTCGACGGGAAGGCTGGACGTGGCAGAAGCCGACATCATCGTGACCGGCGGACGGGGCTTAAGAGGGCCGGAGAACTTCAAGATGATCGAAGAGCTTGCGGGCGTTCTTGGCGGAGCGGTGGGGGCCTCACGCGCGGTGGTCGATGCCGGCTGGCGTCCGCACGACGAGCAAGTGGGGCAAACAGGAAAAACTGTTTCACCGTCGCTCTACATCGCAATCGCTGTGAGCGGTGCCATACAGCACCTTGCGGGAATGTCATCTTCGAAGTATATTGTGGCAATTAACAAAGACAAGGATGCGCCGATTTTCCAGGTGGCGGATTACGGGATTGTCGGCGATGCTTTTGAGATTGTGCCTGCGTTAACAAGCGAAGCAAAGAAATTGCTTGGCAAATAAGGTCACGAATTGCGAGGAGTTGTGTGGATAAGATTCAAGTAGATATTCTGGGGCTCTCGACAAGCCCGTCGAGTGGTGGTGCATATGCACTTATTCTCAAAGAGGTGAACGGACAGCGTCGGTTGCCGATCATCATCGGTGCCTTTGAGGCCCAGTCGATAGCGTTGGAAATGGAAGGAATCAAACCCCCAAGACCGCTGACGCACGATCTGATGAAAGCCATTATTGACACGCTCGGCGGAGGTCTGAACGACGTGTTCATTAACGAGTTGCGCGATGGTACATTTTACGCAAAGTTGAGCGTTGACAGTCAGGAAATCGATTCTCGTCCGAGTGATGCGATTGCGCTGGCGGTGAGGTTTGGCGTCCCGATTTTTGTTGCCGACAAGGTGATGGAGGAAGCCGGGTTTGTGCCGGAATCTGAGGATGCGGACAAAATCACGCCACCCGGTCCTGCTGCGAAAGAGGGAGAAAAAGAAAAACCCAAGCAAAAACTTTCAAAACTTGAACAACTTCAGCATCAGCTTGCAGAAGCTATCGTGAAAGAGGAATACGAAAAGGCGGCCAAGCTACGTGATGAGATTCAGAAACTTCAAACCCGCAATTCCTGACACGCTGGCAAAACCAACGGAGCTCTCCACGAATTCTCCCATCAACGTCCACAGCTTCCACGGTGGAAGACACGGAAGATATCGAAAATCAGGTGCTGTTCTCTTCATCGTTTCCTGCATTCCTTTCCTCGTTCAATCTCAGTCGGCCTCCCTGTCTCCCACAAATCTGATGCGGCTTACCGCTGAAGGGGACGAGTTCTCGCAGAAACTCTTCGATAATCAGAAAGCACTTGAGAGATTTCAGGAGGCGCTTGCGCTGGCGCCGACCGACGATGAGGTTCTCTGGCGCATCAGCCGCACGTACGTGGACATCGGCGAACACCTTCCGTCAACAACGGAGGCAGAAAAAGAGGTCCAGCTTGCAACGTATGAAAAATCGTTGGAGTACGCCGAGAAGGCCATTGTGGTGAATCCAAAGAGTTCGATGGGGTATGCCCGAAGAGCGATTGCCAACGGTCGAATTGCCCTTTTTAAGGGAGTCTGGAGCGCACTGGATTTTGTAAAGCAGGCGAAAA
>CAYNRS010000020.1:6351-10821 GCA_964399565.1 uncultured Ignavibacteriaceae bacterium | reverse complement strand
TGGAGGATATTCACCAAACGGTGAAAGAAATGGTTCATAACGAATCTTGAGCTTATAAAAATCATGCCGACCCCCTTTTTTCCCACTCGATAAGGGGAAAACAAAAAGGCGTCGGCGTGCAACCAGAATTTAGACGAGAATTGGTAATGGAATTCGACTGGAACGAATGGCTTCACATCATCACCCGTTGGGTGCATGTATTTGCCGGCATCCTGTGGATCGGCACAACGTATTTTTTCACATGGTTGGATGGCCGATTTCACGAAATGGAAAATTCATCCAAAAGCGGAGATGAATCGAAAGTATGGATGGTCCACAGCGGGGGGTTCTATGTCGTTGGAAAGCAGTCGAAGCCAAGCATGCTGACGACGAAATTGCACTGGTTCAAATGGGAGGCGGCAATTACATGGTTGAGCGGGATGTTGTTGCTCGTACTTGTGTATTACACGGGTGGCTTGCTCGTCGATGCGATGTACGATGAAACGACTTCGATCTTGATTGGATTAGGTTCTCTCATTGTTGCGTGGTTTGTGTACGACCTCCTGTGGAATTCTCGCATCGGAGCCAATGAGCGCGTTGGGGTCGCAATTTCTTTCGCCATGGCTGTTGTGGCCATTTACTTCTTCAGTAAGGTTTTCGGTGGCCGCACAGCGTACATGCAGGCAGGGGCCATGTTTGGTACACTCATGGCAGCCAATGTGTGGATTCGCATTCTTCCGGGACAAAGAAAGATGGTGGCGGCATTGCAAAAAAGCGAACAGCCTGACTTGACGCTTGGGGCCCGTGCAAAGTTGCGGTCAAAGCACAACACATTCATGATTGTTCCAGTTGTATTCATCATGATCAGCAATCACTATCCCGTTGGGACATACTCTTCCGAATCGAACTGGATTCTTCTTTCCGTCGTGGTTCTATTGGGTTGGGTTGTCGCGAAATTCCTGCGGCGTACCTAAAGACGCAAACGCCAATCTCGCCTTATCGCTTCGGCATTACTTCATTTTCCTTCTCTTCCAAGCAACCAAACTGATGCAGCAGGATTATGACGTGATTGTTGTAGGTGCAAGGATTGCCGGGTCAATCGTGTCGAGTTTTCTCGGCCAAAAACGCTACCGCGTGCTTCTTCTCGACCGAGCGCGTTTTCCCAGCGATACTCTTTCCACCCATTTTTTTCGATATCCAACCTTCAACGTTTTCGAGCGGATGGGAATTCTCGACAACGTGTACGTCATCGCGCCGAAACTCGTGAATAGTTTCAACGATGTCGACGGTCATGTGTTCACCGAACCAGTTGAAGGCCCGGATGGCCCAAGTCATTACCTATGCGTTCGCCGGATTACGCTCGATGATATTCTCATTAAACGAGTTCGACAAGAACGAACAGTCTCGCTTCATGAAAACGCTCAAGTTGACGATATACTCGTCGAGCACGGCACCGTTGGCGGGGTACGCTGGATGGAAGAAGGAAAGAAATACTCGGCATCCGCTAAACTTATCGTTGGGGCTGACGGTGTGAATTCCCTTGTGGCAAAAAAGGTCCAACCGAAAGTCGAGAAATCTGAACCAGTCCAACGCGCAATGTATTATGCCTATTACAAAAATTTTCAACCTCAGGCCGGCCCGGCAGCTGAGTTTCATTATCGCGGAAACAGGCTTGTTTATGTTTTTCCAACAGACGCTGAACTCACGCTCATTGCCGCTTCCGTGCCCATAAAAGATTTCGCTAGATTCAAGCAAAACCCGGAGCAAAGTCTGAATACGGAACTGGAATCCATGCCGCAAATCAGAAGTAGACTCCAGCAAGCGGAAAGAATTGGTCCGGTGAAGGGAACAGGAAGCATACCAGGCTATCAACGCTTTCCGTATGGCGATGGCTGGGCCCTCGTCGGGGACTCAGGACAAATTCTTGATCCCTGGTCCGGCCAGGGAATCGACCAGGCGTCGACTCATGCCACAATGTTGGCCGATGCCGTTGACCGGTGGCTCTCGGGAAAAATGTCCTGGGACAAATCGATGCAAGAGTTCAATAGGCTGAGGCATGAGTTTAGTGACAAGACGTATGAGCGGACATGCACGTTTGCCAGGGATTTGCGGCCGATGACGGAGGCCGCGTTGAGAAAACGGGGGTTTATTCAATAGATCTTTTTTTTCTATTGTTTTTCAGCTTTGTTGATTCTGTTAGCGCTGCTTAGTAGATTTCTGCTGCATTTCAAAGGGAGGCCAACCAGAAAGTTCTTCCTGCTGCCGCCCCTTCACAACCTCGACAGAAAAGTTTTTCTTTCTTAGAGTTAGTTCAGCGTCACTCGTCCGCGACGGACACTACGTCTGCTTATATTCTACAACTCAACAACCTATTTGTCATGGGTCTCAGGAGATTTCTATCCTGCCGGCATCGTTTGAAACAACTCATTCAAAGCTTGTTTCTCATGTTGTCCTGTGGAGTCCCCCTCCAGTCTCAGCAGATTCGATTTGATGCTTTGACAATAGAGGATGGGCTTCCCGATGGAACGATTATTTGCATGCTAAAGGACGCAAAGGGGTTTCTCTGGTTGGGCACCCTGAAAGGTCTGGCTCGCTACGATGGATACTCGTTTAAACTGTTCCAAGAAAACAAGAACGATCCGCGCAGTCTCAACGGGCAAATCGTTTATGCCATGCATCAGGATAAAAATGGATTCATTTGGCTTGCCACGGTGGGCGGTGGTTTGAATAAATTCGACTTGCGGACTGAGACATTCACACACTTCAGACATGACCCTGCGAACAATGGTAGTCTGAGCCACGATGATGTGTATGCAGTGTACGAAGATAGGGCCGGACGTCTTTGGGTTGGAACACGGATGGGGCTCGACCTTTTCGAGCCATCGAATGAGAGTTTCGTCCACGTTCATCCTTCAAAGGATGAAGGAGTACATCACCCTGCTTTTCAAGTAACCGCGATTATCGAGGATGACTCGCGCACGGGAGTTCTCTGGGTCGGGACATGGGGAGACGGCTTAGTCGAAGTTGATTTCAATACAAGATCTTTCCGACATTTTCGAGACAACACTCATACACAAAGTGGCTTGCCGCATAAAGACATTCGATTCATTCAACGTTCGTCAACCCGCGGAGTGTTCTGGATGGGAACAGAGGGTGGGGGCCTGTTCAGATTCAACGTGGAGGATCGTTCCTTCACTCCTTATAAGAATGACACGCAAAATGCTAAAAGTATAAGTAGCAACGCCGCTCGATGTATGCTAGAGGATCGGTACGGCGACTTTTGGGTCGGAACGAATGGCGGAGGGCTAAACGCTTTTGACCCTTCGAAGGAGACATTTGTCACTCATAGCCATGATCCAAAAAATCCGAAGAGTTTATCCAACAATTACGTCCTTTCACTCCTAGAGGACGAAAGCGGAATTTATTGGGTAGGAACACGAGAGGGGCTTTGCAGGTTTTCAAGGATCTCAGAACAAATCAATGTCTTTCAACATGATCCGCTGAATCCAAACAGTCTGAGCAATGATTTCTTGTATTCACTCTTCGAAGACAGATATGGAGTACTGTGGATTGCGTCCGGAAAAGGGCTTAATCGCTATGACCCGACAACAGGCAGCTTTCGCTCCTATCAGCATAAACCTGACGACCCCTTGAGTCTTCGCAACAATTTTGTCAGGACCATTTATGAAGATCGCCTTGGACAATTGTGGGTGGGGAACACGGATGGAATTCTCCACCGGTTCGACAGAAAAACCGGGAAAAGTGAATCGATCGTCGTGGTTACACCCCGGGCCGGAAACGAATGCGATATTCGATCGCTGTTGGATGATTCAGACGGCAACTTCTGGGTGGGAACGAGTCACGGACTCTATATCGTCGACAGGAAGAATTGGAAGAGCAAACCATCGCCGATTGAAATCCTGCAGCAGGATTCATCGACTTCGATCCACGTGAACTCAATGTTTGAGGATAATGGGGGCGTGATTTGGCTTGGAACCCGACCGAAAGGACTTATAGCCTTTGACAGAAGAACAGGAAAAACAATTCAGTATAGACACGACCTCAATGCGAAGAACTTTGACATCAATAGCAACACTGTCACCCATGTAGCCAGAGACAAGAAAGGTATTCTCTGGGCTTCAACGCTCGGAGGCGGTTTACTTAGACTGGATGAGGATCAAAACACCTTTAGAATCCTCTCAAGCAATAACGGATTACCAGATAACAAAGTCTATGGATTCGTCGATGATCAGCGAGGGAACCTGTGGCTCAGCACCGGTCATGGTGTTGTAAAATTTAATCCTGCAACGCAACAAACACGGATTTTTACTCTCCGTCATGGTTTGCCCGCAACGGATTTTAATTCTCGTTCTTTCTGCAGAACAAGAAGCGGGATTGTGTACATGGGAAGTTCCAATGGGATGTTTGCATTCAACGCGGACAGTATTCAGGACAACGAGCACATTCCCCCGGTACATTTTACAAAGATGA
>CAYNRS010000020.1:0-6341 GCA_964399565.1 uncultured Ignavibacteriaceae bacterium | reverse complement strand
ACATCTTCCAGGAAGAATTCTCCACGGACACCTCTTTACCCTATCTCTCCAGCGTTATCCTGCCGCACGACAAGAATTTCATTTCCTTCGAATTCGCAGCACTCGACTTTAAAGACCCGCTTGAAAACAGGTACGCGTACAGGCTAGAAGCATTGGACCCAGACTGGGTTCATTCCGGTACGCGCCGCTATGCCGCCTATACTGATCTTCGGCCTGGCACCTATACCTTCCGAGTCAAAGCATCAAATAACAACGACATTTGGAATCACACAGGTGCTACTTTGACGATCATTATCTTGCCGCCGTGGTGGAAAACCCAATGGGCATACACGGCTTATTTATTGGGTTTCTTGTCCCTCTTGTACTTCCTAAGGCGCTATGAACTCAACCGCCAGCGTTTGAAGCATCAGATAGAGATGGAGCACTTTCAGACAGAACATCTGAGGCAAATCGATCAGATGAAATCCCGCTTCTTCACAAACATCTCGCACGAATTCCGCACTCCGCTCACACTTATTCAAGGCCCCATTGAAAACTTGCTGACGCACGAGAATCACGAGGAAACAAAAAGACAATACCGCATGATTCAGCGGAATAGCCAGCGGCTCCTTTCATTGGTGAATCAACTGCTTGATCTTTCCAAGATCGAATCGGGCCAAATGAAGTTACGTGCGTCGGAGATCAATATCGTTGAGCTTGTACGCAGGGTCGCTGCTATGTTTGAGTCGCTGGCGGTTCAGAAAAAAATTCGCGTTGCCTCATCAGGACTCCACGAACCCATCGTCGGATGGTTCGATAGGGAAGCGTTAGAGAAAATTGTAACAAATCTAATGTCGAATGCTTTTAAGTTTACTCCTCTCGGGGGCGAGATCGGCATTCACGTAAGTCGGCTTGCCACTCCGATCAAATCCGTCGAGCTTATTGTCAAAGACAGTGGCATTGGAATACCTCGTGATAAACTCAACAGAATATTTGACCGATTTTATCAAGTTGACGATGCCCACAGCCGGGAACATGAAGGTACGGGCATCGGTCTGGCCTTAACAAAAGAACTGGTCGAGCTGCACAAGGGAGAGATTACTGTTGAAAGCGAAATTGGGCGTGGTAGCACGTTTACTCTCAGGTTGCCAATTGGCAAAGAGTATTTTCGACCCGATGAAATTATGGAGACAGAGAAATCGTCCGGAGGAGGGCAGTTGACTACAATAGTCGATCTTGAAGGGACCGAAAGCGGTCATGCATCGGCCGGTGACGGGCTCCCCTCTCTGCTCATCGTCGAAGACAATGGCGATATGCGCGAGTATATTCGAACCTCCCTCGGTCACAATTACAAGATTTTTGAATCCCTGAACGGCGTTGATGGCATCGAAAAAGCCCGCGAGACAATTCCTGACCTCGTCATCAGCGATGTTATGATGCCGAAGATGGACGGGCTTCGGTTGTGTGAGAAGCTCAAAACCGACGAGAGAACAAGCCACATACCCGTCATTCTTTTGACTGCACGAGCGGCAACGGACAGCAAACTCGAAGGTCTCGAACTGGGTGCCGACGACTATATCACAAAGCCTTTCAATGCGAAAGAGCTTCTAGTCAGGGTGAAGAATTTGATCGAGCAACGTAGAAAACTCCGCGAACGGTTCCGAAGAGATGGGCCCATCAGCCTTAAAGAGATCAGCATCACCTCCGCAGACGAAAGATTCCTTAAAAGAGCTACGGGCGTCGTCGAAACTCACATCGCTCAGACAGGTTTTAGTACAGACCTCTTTGCCAAAGAGATGTTTTTGAGCAGGATGCAGTTGCACAGGAAGATCAAGGCGCTCACAGACCACTCGCCTGGAGAATTCGTACGCATTCTCAGACTCGAACGGGCATCCCAACTGTTGAGACAACGCACCGGCACAATCGCTGAAATCGCCTATCAGGTTGGGTTTGATGATCCCTCGTACTTTTCAGAAGCCTTCCATAAACAGTTTGGCCAAAGCCCGTCGGAGTTTCAAAACCGACAATGAGTCGTTCCTGCTAATCCGCAGCTCCTCGCCTTAAAAACAAGGCTTTCGGCTCCAAAACGTTACACCAACGGGACTTTTTGTTACATAAGCCCTAACCAACCCACCTTCAATCCCCGTATTTTGATCCACGTTGAAGCAAGAATTGTCATTGTCCAAAAAGGCCATGATTACAGAAACAAAGGAGGATTGCCATGGTGAAATCAATCTCTCTCTTATTCGCAGCTTTTCTTATGCTGGCCACCATGCGCGTGCCTCTATTTGCTCAAACGAACTTCTGGGAACAAACCAATGGACCTCCTGGAGGAACTATTCTCACGCTTGTAAGAAACGTAAGCGGATATCTTTTCGCTGGGACAGGTGCTGGGGTGTTCCGTTCGACCGATAACGGCAACAACTGGATTCAGGTGAGCTCATGGAGGTCTTCTGTAAATGCGCTTGCTATCAATAGCACTGGACACATCTTTGCTGGAACGGACGGCGAAGTGTTCCGTTCAACCGACGACGGTACGGGCTGGACGCAGGTCCTTAATAGGAGTGTGTGGAGTCTTGCCATCGACTCGAGTGAACACATTTTTGCAGGTACCAATGGCGGCGGGGTCTTCCGCTCAACCGATAATGGTGGAACCTGGATTCAAACCATTACAGGCCTGTCAAACTTGAATGTGCGCGTGATTGCAATCAATAGGTCAGCTGGGGCCATATTCGCAGGCACGTCGGCCAGTGGGGTCTTCCGTTCCAGCGACAACGGCACAACGTGGAGCCAGGCGGGCTTGTCCAGTACTGATGTTCTCGGTCTCACAATCAATTCGAGCGGACATATCTTTGCCGGAACCTGGGGCTCTGGCGTATTCCGCTTCACAGATAATGGAACAAACTGGACACAGACTCTTGCTGGTTTGACCGATCTCTACGTCAGGACGCTCGCAGTGAATCCCGTCAACGCAGCAATTTTCGTAGGCACCATAGGCTGGTACCAAGGATCATTAAACAGCGGCGTGTTCCGCTCCACAGACAACGGTGCAAATTGGACGAGAGTTTTGACGTACCCGTATACCTACTCGCTTTCTATCGATTCGAGTGCGAATATGTTTGCCGGCACGATCAACGGAATTTTCCGTTCGATAAATAATGGTGACAGTTGGACGGAAGTAAGCACTGGCTTAACGAACAACTCCATTGCTTCACTCGCTATCAATTCTAGTGGAGATGTTTTCGCAGGAACTGCTCTTTACTTTAGGGGAAGTCTCTTCCGCTCGACAGATGACGGTGAAACCTGGACAGCAACGAATAATGGATTGCCGCCATACAGACAGGTTCTATCTTTGGCCATCAATCCAAGTGGACATATATTTGCCAGTACAGGCGATGGCGAAATATATCGCTCAACCAACAACGGCGTCAGCTGGGTAGAAGTTGCTGACAGTATAGGCGGGGCTCTTGCGATCAATTCTGATGGACACATTTTTGCATGTTACGGTGGAGTGTTCCGGTCTACCAACAATGGTACAACTTGGACCCATGTCGTAGACAGTTCGGCTGTTGGAGTTCTTACAATTAACCCCTCCGGACACATTTTCGCGGGGGGAGTGGATGGCGTCTACCGCTCTACTGATAATGGTGAAAGCTGGGCGATGTCAAATAATGGTCTGACTCTTCCATATATAATAAGTGACCTTACCAACGATTTGAATGGCAATATTTTTGCCGGTACAGGTTATTGCGACTACGGGTGTACAGGCAAAGGTGTTTTCCGCTCCACCAACAACGGTGATAGCTGGGTGTCAATAGGTCTGGACACTCTTGCGATCTTTGCTATTGCAGTGAACTCCTCCGGCCATATCTTCGCGGGGACACGAAACATGTACGATTGGCCCTACGCCACCGGTAGTGTGTACCGCTCTACTAACGGCGGGACATCCTGGCAAGAAATCAACGCTGGCCTGGCCAATAGCTCACCTATTGGCACACTTGCTATCAATTCAAGTGGTCGTATCTTTGCAGGGACATATGGCAATAGTGTTTTCAGAAGCGTCGGGTCAACAGTATCGGTGAAAGAGTTGACGCAAGACGCCTCCTCGTTCGTGCTTGACCAGAACTACCCCAATCCGTTCAACCCATCCACAACAATTCGATTTGGAATCCCTCAACGTTCCCTGGTAACTCTTAAGATCTTCGACCTTCTGGGGCGAGAACTGCAAACTCTCGTTTCAGAGGAATTGAATGCAGGTATATTCGATGTAGAGTGGGATGCAGGTCGATTTGCAAGCGGCGTTTATCTCTACAAACTCCAGGCAGGTGAGTTTGTGCAAACGAGGAAGCTTCTACTGTTGCGGTAATCTGTGATCAGAAAAGGATAACTTATGAAACAACATGTTCTTGTGTTCTTTTTGCCGGTGATTTCTTTGTGCGGGAATGTATTTTCGCAGGTCGTTTCTCCAAACATTCGCATCCACCCAAATCCAACCGGTTACCAATTTGAACCATCCATAACGACTCGCGCGTCAAATCCTGACACCATCTTCGCAGTAGCGCGCGCACGGAACAATAATGCACCGAGTACGGGCTGGTACTACTCAGTGAATGGAGGAACTACATGGTCCGGAAGCGACACACTTCCCGCTGTTTCAAACCCTGCCGATCCTGTTGCTGCAATTGATCTCAACGGAAACCTTTTTGTGAGCGGCTTTTTCGGAAGTAATGTTCTTGTTGCCCGATCAACGAACGGGGGTGTAAGCTGGACTCAGACCACCGTAGGGACAACCAGTGGGCGCGAGAAACCTCATATGACGATTGATCGTTATCCGGGGAGTCCATATAAGAACTACGTCCATGTGGCGTATACTGATTTAAATTTGGTTCCCGCTCCCGTCTATTTTTCCCGATCAACTGATTTGGGACAAAGTTTCATTTCGCCTTTTCCTATCAGTGGCGGAATCGGCGGTGATGCTGCCGTAGCGCCGAATCTCGCAGTCGGTCCGGATTCTTTGCTTTATGCAACGTGGTCAGGGTTCGATACAAAGCCATGGGTAAACCCTCAACCGCTGCATCTCGGCTTTAACAAGTCTACGGATGGAGGACTTACGTGGGGCACAGGAAGGAGCCTTTCGAAAATTAACTATAATGGCGGGGCCCATGGTGTCTCTTTCTTCAATTTTCCAATTATAGCGGTCGATGGCAGCTCGGGACCGCGGCGAGGGTGGATCTATGTTGTCTACGCCGAGAAAAATCCTGCAAGCCCGGACATATTCTTGATTCGCTCGACGGACCGCGGCATTTCATGGAGCGAACCGGTCAAGGTGAACCAGGATAACAGTGGCAAAGAACATTGGCAGCCGTGGTTATCCGTCGATCCAAGCACAGGCAATGTGTTTATCGTGTATTATGACAGTAGGAATTTTCCGGCCAATGATTCTGCACATGTGTATCTCTCCGCTTCTATAGATGGAGGGCAAACTTTTGAGGACTTTTTGGTAAGCGACTCACCTTTCAGACCCTGGGGCATCATTTCGAGTGTGCCAACGCCTTCGTATATGGGATCTTATATCGGTGTTACGGCGCTCAATGGTGTCGTTTGGCCATGTTGGATGGGCACTCGAAGCGGCACTCATCAAGTATACACTGCACGAGTTACGTTCTCAATATACTCGGGACCGAAAGCAATACACAATGCTTCCTCAGTGAGCTTCGACACTGTGGAAGTCGGCAAGTTGAAAAATAAGACCATGGTGATCACTAATTATGGAGACGATACACTAAGAATCTCGAACATCTTGTCATCAAATCCCGTTTTCACTGCTCGAACAACCAGCATGGACATAGCGCCAGGCAAATCGGTAACCGACACACTGCGCTTCATTCCGACGGCTGTCGGCCCTGTATCGGGCACATTGGTCATTTCGAGCAACGGCCCACCTGCGGACACGATTCGAGTTTCTGGGACAGGGAATCCTCCGTCCTCTGTGAATATTGTTTCCTCCGAACTGCCCCAACGGTATACTCTGGGGCAAAACTATCCCAATCCTTTCAATCCGACAACCACAATCCGGTTTTCAATCCCTCGACGGTCATTTGTCACTCTCACGGTTTTTGATGTTTTGGGTCGCGAAGTCGGCACGTTGATCTCAGAGGAACTCAATGCGGGGGTGTTCAGCACACAGTGGGATGCGAGGCAGGTGGCAAGTGGGATTTACCTGTACAGAATGCAAGCGAATGAGTTTGTTGAGATCAAGAAACTTTTGTTGCTGAGGTAACCGTGATTCGAGACGAATGGAGGTTTTAATGAAGAATCTTAGCTTCGCTCTCTGTCGGCAAAGACTTGTTTTTTCACTGACA
>CAYNRS010000019.1:0-11144 GCA_964399565.1 uncultured Ignavibacteriaceae bacterium | reverse complement strand
GCACGTGCAATTCTGATGTGCCGAACGAAAAACTTAAAATAGCCAGACCGTTAGCGTCTGGCAATTGAGGTCTGGCTTTGTGCACGCGTTCTACTCTTTATCTGAAGAGACTTCCTTTTTCTCTTCTTTGTCTTCCTTCAGCGTTGAGAGAAGCTCTTTCCATTCGAACCAACCGTCTTTCCCGCGGATCCATTTTTCCATCCAGTTGAATTCGGAGACCATTTTTACCACCTGGTTGCGCGCATCGGGAATGCCGTGCGTTGTTCCCGGATAGACAAACAACTCCGTTGGCACACCCAGCATTTTCAGCGCCATGTGCAACTCTTCGCTCTGCGGCCGGGGTACACGCGGGTCGCCGTCGACGACGTGAATCAGCGTCGGTGTTCTTGCGTTCTTGATGTACTTCAACGGAGAAACGTCCCAGTAATGATCGAACCGGTCGTAGGGTTTTCCCTGATAGTAGAATTCGCGGTTTCGTTGGATATCACTCTGCGCGTACATGGAAATCCAGTTCATCGTGCCGGCACCCGAAGAGATTGCCTTGAAACGGTCTGTATGCGTGAGAATCCAGTTCGACCAGTGCCCGCCGGCGCTCCAACCCATGACGCCCATCCGGTCGGCGTCAACAAGTCCGCTCGCGATAAGATGGTCGACTCCTGCCATGATATCTTCGTAACCCTGGCGGAAGTAATCTCCGCTGATTTCCATCTTGAATTTTTCTCCGTAATTCGTGGAACCGCGATAGTTTGGGAGGAGGCAGACATATCCAGCTCCGGCGTAGACCTGCGAATAGTTGGAGACGCTTGCATTGAAGTTAAGAACGGAGGCTCCGGCTGGGCCGCCGTGAATCTGCACAACAAGAGGATAGCGTTTTCCTTTTTCATAGTTCACGGGCATGACAAGCACGCCTTCGATCATTTTCCCGTCTGTGGATGTCCATTGAACAACCTCCACAGAACCAAGGAGAAACCCGTCAGCCTGCGGATTTACGTCGGTTAATCGCCTCCACGATGTTCGATTCTGAATGCGATCCAGGCGCGTGACAAAATAAAGGTCGGCCGGGTTCTTCGGGTCGTTATAGTTGACAAGGACAACTTTCGTGTCTTCATCCTGCGAGACAAAGACCACGCCTTTTTCATCTGTCAGTTGTGTGACCTTTCCGGTCTGAGTTGAAACCGAAAAGAACTGATTCGTCGCCCGCACTCCCTCGTTAAAGTAAATTGTCTTGCCGTCCTGGGACCAAAATCCGATGGAAACATCACCGTCAAAATCACCCCCCAACTTCTTCCATTGTCCGCTTTTCTCTGTCGTTTGTCTGATGTAGGCCCGGCCATTCCTGAAATACTGGAACTCATCCGACGCTGAAAATGCGATCATGGAATTGTCGGGGGAAAAGCGCAGAGCGCTTTCTGAGATCTCTCCGTTGTTTGTCAAGCGTTCAATGGAGCCGGAGGCGACTTCGAGAAGGTAGAGGTCGGCGGAGTTCGATGATTCCGTGACAGTTCGTTTGTACCTGTCGTTGGAAGTTCCACGAAACCCCACCCACTTTGAATCGAAGGAAATGGTAAGGTCGCTGACCGTATAGTCATTGCCGGAAGTGAGTTTGGTCTGCTTGCTGGAAGCGAAATCAAACGCCCAGAGGTGGTTGGGGAGAAAGGCTTCGTTTCTCACACGTACATCGAATTTCTTTTCCTTTCGATCTTTGTTCGACATGTCGGTGCTATCGGCGGACGTGAAATAAATGCGTTTGCTGTCGGGGGGAATCAGCCACGAAACCACGGTGGCCTTGTGCTTCGTCAGCTGATGTGGTTTCTCCTTGCCGATATCGGAAACGGCGATGGCCCATAATTGCCGGTCGTCCTCTTTTCCCGCCGAAAATACGAGCCATTTTCCGTCCTTACTGAAGGCGAATGTGCCGATTCCGTCTTTTGCTTCCGAGACTTTCAGAGCTTCGCCGCCGTCGGGCCGCATGACGTAGAGCTGGTTCTGCGTCGACTTCGACTCGGGCGCCTCGCGATTCGACGCAAAAGCGAACACCTTGCCGTCCCTTGCCCATTGTGGCGATGATTCGTTTTTATCCCTGGTGAATGTCATTTGCCTGCTCGATTCCACTCCCCGTTCAAGAGAAACAAGGTAAACATCCGTGAAACTTTTTCCCGCTTTCCAGTCCGGCACAGAGAGTGTGTGCAGAAGCCACTTTCCGTCAGGGCTCACGTCGGGGTTTCCCGCTGACCTCATTCCTACAATGTCCAGGAACGTCATCGGACGTTTGGCGGGAACGCCGGTCTGAGAAAGCAGGTTTACGCTGAACAGGCAGAGAAGAAAAAAGTTGACGTGAAATCGCATAAGACACCTCATTGATGATTGATAAATGAGAGATCGGGAAGGACAGAAAGAAAAAGCGTTCATGGACACGCAAAAAATGTAGATAATTGTTGGCGGAGATACAAGGATAGGAACGATTCCTGCAATCCTTGCCTTTCGGACATTCGATACCTATATTTTTTTTGCCTGACGATGCACGTTTCCCGAAAGGAAGTACACCATGGAAAAAATTCTCTCGTTTGTGGAATCGAACAAAGATCGTTACCTCAGCGAATTGAAGGACTTTCTCAGAATCCCGAGCGTGAGCTCGCAAAGCGACCACAATAAAGATACGCGAGTATGTGCAGAATGGGTGGAAAACCAAATGCGCACCATCGGCATGAACAACGTGCAGATCTTCGAGACTCCGGGACATCCTGTGGTGTATGGTGATTGGCTTGCGGCCAAAGGAAAACCCACAGTGTTGTTCTATGGCCATTATGATGTGCAGCCCGTCGACCCTGTGAACCTCTGGACTTCCCCGCCCTTTGAAGCCACGATACGGGGTGAGAATCTCTATGCCCGCGGCGCAGCAGACGATAAAGGGCAAGTGTATATCCATTTGAAGGCGATTGAATCCTACATGAAGAATGCAGGAAGCCTGCCGGTGAACATTAAGATGATTATCGAGGGGGAGGAAGAAGTCGGGAGTGCAAACCTCGACAATTTCGTCAAAGGCCACAAGGACTTGCTCAAAGCCGACCTCTTGCTTATCTCGGATTCTTCCATGTTCGCCAGGGGCGTACCTTCAGTGTGTTACGGATTGCGGGGACTATCCTACATGGAGGTGGAACTCACGGGACCCAAAAGCGACCTCCACTCCGGATCCTTTGGAGGTTCAGTCCACAATCCCATTCAGGCACTCAGCGAAATCATCGCGTCACTGCATGACAAGAATGGCAGGGTGACAGTGAAGGGATTTTACAACGACGTCCGGTCATTGACAAAGGCCGAAAGGTCCGCATTCACGAAACTGCCGTGGAATGACAAAAACTATGCAAAAGACCTCGGCGTGAAACAGTTGTACGGAGAAAAGGGGTTTACAACGCTCGAACGTTTATGGGCGCGACCGACGCTTGAGTGCAACGGCATTTGGGGCGGCTACACGGGCGAGGGAGCCAAGACAGTGTTGCCGTCAAAGGCGTTTGCCAAGATTTCCATGAGAATCGTGCCGGACCAAACGTCAGAAAAAATCGGAAGACTGTTTGAGCAGCACGTCCGACGTATTGCACCGAAGACCGTGAACGTAAAGGTTCAGTTTTTGCACGGAGGTGAGCCGGCGATCACTCCCATAGAAAGCCCCGGCGTTAAAGCCGCTGCAACTGCTCTTCAAAAAGGGTTCGGGAAGAAACCTCTTTACCAGCGGGAGGGCGGCTCGATTCCCATCGTTGTACAATTCAAAAAAATTCTCGGGCTCGACACCGTGCTTCTTGGCTTTGGGCTGCCGGATGAGAACGCTCACGCTCCCGACGAGTTCATCAATCTCGACAATTTTTTCGGCGGCATCCGCACTTCCGTTCATTTCTATAACGAACTGCCGAACTACTGGAAGTAACAAGACCTTTTCGAAGGATCACTCAGCGGCCTTGAGTCCTTCGAAGGGTCCACTCAGCGTTATTTCCTTCGATTTCCTGCGGAAAAAAGCCCCGCTTCCTCGGCCGGGCTTTCTTGTTTGTGCGCAGTTTTGTATCTTGCACACCGTATGATCACAAAAGAATTCCTTTCAAAGATCCCGATCTTCGAAAACCTTTCGCCCGCGGACCACGATGTCCTTGTCACGCTTTGGCAGACTCGTGTACTCCAGCCCGGCCAGGTGTTGTTCCGCCGCGGGGAGGTTGGAAACTCCATGTTTGTGATTGAAAAAGGGGTCATCGAGATCACCGTGCCCATCGAGAAGATGAAGAAGGATACACGCATCTCCGTGCTTCATGAAGGAGAATTCCTGGGCGAACTCTCGCTCATTGACGGATTGCCGAGGACGGCAACAGCCACGGCTATGGAAGAAAGCGAATTGCTCGAGATGAAGCGCGAGGACTTCATAGGCTTCCTGACGCAGCGGCCCGCGGTGGCGATCGCCATGACGAGCGAAATCGGAAAACGCCTTCGGGCAACGAATGAGCAGGTTATGCAGCTCGCGTCGAAAAACGTCAACGTGGAGATCGAAGAGACGCTGAGCTTCGGAGACAGAGTGGCGGACAAGGTTGCGGAGTTCGGCGGAAGCTGGGCTTTTATTTTTACGTTCCTCACGTTCATGGCGCTCTGGATGGGGTTGAACACACTTCAACTGTGGTACAGACCGTTCGACGAATATCCGTTTATTCTTCTGAATCTCATGCTTTCAACCGTTGCAGCGCTTCAAGGCCCCGTGATTATGATGAGCCAGAACCGCGCTTCGGAAAAAGACCGACTCAAAGCCGACCTAGATTACCAGGTGAACCTCAAATCCGAGCTGATGCTGCAGCAGCTCCATGCGAAGTTCGACGAAATGCGCGCAACGGAGCTTCAGACCATGCAGGAAATTCTCGAGCGCAACCTTGCCATACTCCAGCGCCGGATCCAGGAAACCGAAAAAGAACAATCCCGCCTGAAACTCCTCGATGAAGATCTACACAAGAAAGGGAGATCGCGGTGAAACCTCCCTCTTCGGCGGCAAAAGAGTTCTAAAAGACTCCCTTCGTATTGAATCCTACGGGTGCGTGGATGAACTCAATTCCGCGCTTGGAGTTGCTCGTGCCGGGCGGCCTCCCCAGGATGTTGACTCCATTCTTGAGTTGATCCAGAACGACCTTTTTGTGCTCGGCGCAGACCTCGCCACACCGCTCACGAGAAGCTCAAAGAAGATCCGACGCGTCCAACCTGCCCACGTTGAGAGGCTTGAAACTACCATTGACCGGCTGGAATTGTCGCTGCCCAGGCTCGATGCATTTATTCTTCCCGGGGGTTCATCGCTGGGAGCACAGCTTCACGTGGCCCGTACCTTGTGCAGAAGGGCAGAGCGGTTCGTGGTTCGATTGTCGAAGCAAGAAAGAATAGGTGGAACCCCGGTGATGTACCTGAACAGGCTCTCGGATTGCCTGTTTGTGCTGGCGCGCTACGCGAACAAAATCGCAGAAATGCCCGAAAAAAAGTGGACGGCATAGTATTTTCCTACGCATTTCATCCGTTTTCCGCCCTTGATATTTCAGTTTGTCTTCTCTATACTTAGGCTGTCTTCGATGAAGCAGTTTGACGTGGAACATGGAGATTGACTGGTGAACGACGAGATTCTTGACGAAGAATTAAGCATGATGTATGAGGAAGCTTCAGCCCTCAAGGTCCTTGATTCTTCGACTTTTCGAAAGCCGATCAAGAACATTCGAGTGAAGAAACCCCTCACCTTGTCGCCGGACAAGACGGTGGCTGACGCCATAGAGCTCATGCAGAAGAACCGGATGGGTTGCGTGGTCATTACCGAGGGTGAAAAAATGGTGGGCATTTTTACCGAACGCGATATTCTCATGAGGGTGGCGGGCAAGAAGTTGTCAGAGCAGAGGAAACTCAGAGAGTTTATGACCGCCAAAGTGGAAGGCTTTCAACCCGAGGATAGTGTTGCTTTTGTCTTGAACGCAATGCATGTCGGGGGTTACCGCCATGTCCCCGTCGTCGACGAAAATGGAAGACCGCTCGCCGTCATCTCTGTGAAAGACATTGTCGGATTTCTTATTGAACACTTTTCCGAGGACATTTTGAACTTGCCACCCGCGCCCATGCGGAAGACCGAGCAGCGAGAGGGCGCGTAATCCTTTCACCCTAGAAAAGACAAGGAGATTACTTATGCCCTGGGTTATTACGCGACTCTGCGCAGATTGCCAGGATACAGCGTGCGTAAAGGTCTGTCCCGTGGATTGCATTTACGGTTTAACCGTTGACGACGCAAATTATCGAAAGCAGTTATTCATTCACCCGGAGGAGTGCATAAACTGCGCTGCCTGCGAGCCGGAATGCCCCTGGGGAGCGATTTTTGAGGATGCGTCAGTGCCCGAAATTTTCAAGGAAGACACCGAAATCAACATCAATATTTTCCAGGCTCACCCAAAAGAGGAAATGACGACGACACCAACGCCGATTCTGGAACATCCGACCCCGGAGCAAATCGATGCAAATTATAAAAAGTGGGGGTACCAGAAGTAACGCAGGCGTCAGCTTGAGATGAAGGCCCCGGACCGACAAGGTCGCGGGGCTTTTTTATTGCGGAGTAAAGCAATTCTATGGTCATAGTCGCAACATGTTGATTCGGCCTCTACGATGAAGAACCGGGCTCAGGTTGTCGTCTACGGCATCTCACTCGGATTACTTGCCGTTCTCCTCAAAGTAGTTGAATACCGCTTTGTGGTGTATGACCATGCGTTTGAGATCTATGCGGGCGTCGTCGCTCTCACCTTTGCAGCGCTTGGAGTCTGGTTTGGAATGAAGCTCAAAGCGCGGCGGGCGGCAATCAAGCTGCCCGATTCAGCCCCACAAAGCTTTCGCGTCGACCCCACGCTCCTCGACGAATTGGGAATCAGCAAACGCGAGTTTGAAGTGCTGGAGCTGATTGCAAACGGTCTCAGTACCAAGGAAATCGGTGAGAAGCTGTTTATCTCTCGCAACACGGTAAAAACGCACGCCTCAAGTCTTTTCCAGAAGCTCAACGCAAAACGAAGGACCCAAGCCGTCCGCAAGGCGAAATCTCTCGGTTTGCTGCCATAGAGGCCTCGTACCTTTGGGTGATTCTTACAAGAGCCGGCTGAATTCATCCAAACGGGTGATGCCAAAGACTCGCCGCGTCGTTATCTTGTGAACGAAAAAATTAGCGTTCACCATTCAAGGAGGTTGTATGAAAAACATTGTTCTGAAGTTTGGCTTTCTCTCGGGCGGGCTGATGGCGCTGCTCCTTGTTCTGACCTTTGTTTTATTGCGCGGTCCCTGGCTGTTTGAATACGGGGCACCGGTTGGCTATGTGGGCATGGTCCTCGCTTTTTCTGTGGTCTTCATCGGCGTCAAATCCTATAGAGACACTGTGCATCAGGGGAACATCAGCTTTGGCAAGGCTCTGCAAGTTGGGCTCCTGATCGCGGTGGTTTCCTCCCTTTGTTATGTCGTAACATGGCTCGTGGTCCATGGCTTCTTTTTCCCGGATTTTATGGATCAGTACGCCACTCATGCTGTCGACAAGCTGCGCCGTAGCGGGGCGACAGAAGCTGCAATCCAGAAGACGGCAGAAGAGATGAATCAATTCAAGGGCTACTATGCCAACCCGTTCTTCAGAGCCGCGGTTACCTTTGTGGAACCGTTGCCGGTGGGAATTGTAGTTTCGTTGTTGACAGCACTGATTCTCAAAAGGAAACCGGCCAATCAATAATCACCGCGTGAGGTCATGTGAAGATGCGAGCCAACACAAAACACATTTAATCTGTAGGGGCGACACATGCGCCGCCCCTACAGCGGCGGTTCGTCTTTTCATTTTTTCATATTCGCAGCATTTCCTTGACAAAAGACCAAATCCTCTCTATATTGAAAACGCTTTTTTGAAGCAGTTTTCGCTGATTTCTCCTTTCGAATTTCATTCGCAGCGTGCTCACAGAATTCGGTAAAATCCTGATCTTCTTCATCCTCGGAGCCGTGTTCGTCGCCGGCGGATTGATTGCCTCCTGGATTCTTCGTCCCAACAGACCTTACCCTGAAAAACTTCGACCCTACGAATGCGGTGAAGAGCCCGTTGGCAATGCGTGGGTGAGGTTCAACGTTCGCTTTTATGTCATTGCACTCATCTTTCTGATTTTTGACGTTGAGGTCGTGTTCCTCTTTCCCTGGGCCCTGGTCTATCGAGAACTGGGGCTTTTTGCTTTTCTAGAAATGGCAGTCTTCCTCCTGATCTTGATCGTGGGGTTCGCCTATGTGTGGGTTAAAGGAGATTTGGATTGGGATAAACCGAAACCCGTTATTCCGCAGGTGAACAGACCGATACAGTCAATCGATCAGCCAGTTGTCAAAAGCGAACCCGTAACATCCTGAACTTTTCTCCATGGGGCTTCTCGACTACAAATTCGAAAATAGCAACGTCTTCATCACCTCCCTTGAAAATCTCCTGAACTGGGCGCGGCTCTCTTCGCTTTTTCAGATGCAGTTCGGCCTTGCTTGTTGTGCGATAGAGATGATGGCCGCCTCAGCGTCCAATTTTGACATTATGAGATTCGGTGTAATTCCCCGCGCCACACCGCGACAGACAGATGTGATGATTGTCGCCGGGACTGTGACTCTCAAAATGGCCTCGCGCATCAAGCGGCTGTATGACCAGATGGCGGAGCCCCGGTATGTCATTTCAATGGGAAGCTGCTCCAATTGCGGCGGCCCGTACTGGGAACACGGATACCATGTGCTTAAGGGTGTTGACCGTGTCATTCCCGTTGATGTCTACGTTCCGGGATGTCCGCCGCGGCCAGAAGCATTGCTGGAAGGCATCATGAAGCTGCAGGAAAAAGTGAGAAAAGAGAGTTTGGCAAAGAAGAAGCAAACAGCATGACTCCGCAGGAAATCCACGAAACACTCAAGGGGAAATTCGGCGAGGCGGCCGTCGAAGCGAAGCTCGACGCGCTTCAGCCGTGGATACGGATCCCGCCGAACAAAACACGGACGATAGGCGCGTTCTTGCGAGACGATCCCTCGCTCCAATTCGACTTTATGATGTGCCTGAGCGGTGTTGATTATAATGACGGAAACCTTGGCGTTGTGTATCATCTTTTTTCCATGATTCACAAACACAAGGTTGTCCTGAGGGCCAACTGTCCGAAAGACAACCCGCATGTTCAATCGGTGAGCGAAGTGTGGGGGACGGCCAACTGGCATGAGCGCGAGGCGTTCGACATGTTTGGAATTCAGTTCGACGAACATCCCGACCTCCGCCGCATTCTCTGCCCCGACGATTATCCCGGGTACCCTCTCCGCAAGGATTTCAAGGTTCCCGAGTTCTACAACGGCATGAAAGTCCCCTACTGACCGATTGATTCCCTTCTATGATTGAATCCAAAGTCCTCCCCACCGATTATGTGACCGAACCGGGTCGCATTCGCACGTCGACGGGAAAAACCCTGAAAACAGATGAGATGATCATCAACATGGGTCCCCAACATCCGTCAACGCACGGCGTGCTGAGACTCGAGATCGTCGTGGACGGCGAAATTGTTGTGGACGTCATCCCGCACATTGGCTACCTGCACCGTTGCTTTGAGAAACATGCCGAGCACATGACGAATTACCAGCAGGTCATTCCATACGCCGACCGCATGGATTATCTCACTTCCATGAATAATGACTGGGCATACTCCCTCGCTGTGGAGCGTTTGCTGAAGCTCGAAGTCCCTCCGCGAGTGGAATATATCCGTGTGATTATGGCTGAGTTGCAAAGGATTGCGAGCCATCTCATTGCAGTGGGAACATTCGGCATCGATATGGGTGCCTTTACCCCCTTCCTCTGGTGTTTTCGTGACCGTGAGAGAATTCTGGATTTATTTGAAATGACGTGCGGTGCGCGACTGCTCTATAATTATATCTGGGTGGGCGGCGTCTCGCATGACCTGCCCGCACGGTTTGTCGAAAAAGCGAAAGACTTTTGCAGGTATTTCAAGCCGAACATCGTCGAGCTGAACAATCTTCTGACATTCAACGAGATTTTCATCAAGCGCACAGCCGATGTCGGTGTGCTGCCGAAAGACGTGGCCATCAATTACGCATGCAGCGGCCCAATGTTGCGCGGCTCTGGCGTCAACTGGGATCTGCGTCGCGATGACCCGTATTCGATATACAACAAGTTCGAGTGGGAAGTGCAGGTGGGGAAGGGCGAGATGGGCAAGGTCGGTGACGTGTGGGACCGCTACATTGTAAAAGTGCGCGAGATGGAACAGAGTGTGAAAATCGTTGAGCAGGCGCTAGCATCGATACCAGAAGGAAATGTTCAGGCCGCAATTCCCAAGAGGATTCGGCCAGAACATGGTGAGGCGTATGTTCGCACGGAGTCAGCGCGGGGCGAACTTGGCTTCTACATCATAAGCGATGGATCGACGAGCCCCTATCGCGTTAAAGCCAGGTCACCGGCGTTTGTCAACCTTAGCGTCTTGCCGGAAATCGCACGGGGCTGCATGATTGCGGACCTCGTGGCTATCGTGGGAAGCACGGATATAGTTCTCGGCGAAGTGGATCGTTAAGAAATCGCAATAGCCCCAACCTTCAAGGTCGGGGATTACATGCAAAGAGAAAGCATGGAAGAAGTCGGCAAAACAATACTGAAGCTCATACCGGTCATCGGCGACCAACTGTCAGAAACGACGTTGCTCGTTTTTCTCATCGGAGCTGCACCTCCGCTGATGTTCATTCTCTTGTACGCGCTCGTTACGCTTTACACGGAAATGAAAGTATCTGCGCATATTCAGGATCGCGTTGCTTACATGTACACAGGGTATCACGGGATTCTCCAGCCAGTGGCGGATATCCTCAAGCTCATTCAAAAAGAAGACACCGTTCCGGCTACGGCTGACAAAACGCTTTTCAGGCTCGCTCCGTACCTCGTTTTCATGGGCACGTACGCCGGGTTTGCCGTGATTCCGTTCAGCAGCGCCTACATGGGCAGCAACATCGACCTCGGTGTGTTCTACCTGATCGCAGCTTCTTCCATAGTTGTCATCGGCCTTCTTATGTCGGGATGGGCATCGAACAATAAATGGTCGCTTCTTGGTGGCCTAAGAGCGGCGACGCAGATCGTAAGCTAT
>CAYNRS010000018.1:0-11643 GCA_964399565.1 uncultured Ignavibacteriaceae bacterium | reverse complement strand
CGGACACTCGAAGGAGGCCATCCAAGAAATAACAAAGGCCAGGGACCTTGAGCCACTTTCGCTGGTGATTAACACCGAAGTGGGTGCTGTTCTTTATTTCACAAACTCCATGGAAGACGAGGTCGCGCACTACCGCAGGACTTTGGAAATGGACCCGAACTTTCCCCTCGCCCGGATGCACATGGGTTTCGCCTATTTAGCCGACGGCAATCATGGTGACGCAATTCGGGAACTTGAATCAGCCGTGAGGTTATCCGATAGCAATCCTACAATGGTTGCAGCATTAGGGAATGCTTGCGCGGAGGCTGGCAAACGTGATTTAGCCGAACAGTTCCTGGAGCTTCTGAAGAGAATGTCAAAAGAAAAATATGTTTCTCCGGCCCATCTTGCAGGCCTCTGCGCCTCTCTTGGCAAAAACGAGGAAGCTCTTTCTTACCTCAACAAGGCGTTTGAGGAAAGATCTACTACTCTCGTCTGGATGAAAATGGGGCGGGGTTTCACTTCGCTCCGTTCAGACCCCCGATTCATCTCGTTGTTGAACAAGATTACCCTGGAGAAATGATCACTACATAGAGTACCGCCGCTGTTTGCGGCAGGCGCAGACATGATAGGGCAGACAGTATCCCACTATAAGATTCTCGAGAAACTCGGCGAGGGCGGAATGGGCGTGGTCTACAAAGCCCAGGACACCAAGCTCCGACGCTCGGTTGCGCTGAAATTCCTGACTCCTGAAATGACGCACGACAAGGAGGCCAAAAGCCGCTTCATTCACGAAGCTCAAGCGGCGTCCGCGCTCGACCACCCGAACATCGCCGTCGTTCACGAGATTGACGACACCGCCGACGGCCGTTCTTTTATTTGCATGGCGTACTATGAAGGCAAGACGCTCAAAGATCAAATCGAGTCGGGCCCATTCGATGTGAACCGGGCGATCCGTATTGCCATCCAAATTGCCGACGGCCTTCAGCGCGCTCATGAAGCCGGCATCATCCACCGCGACATCAAGCCCGCTAATATCATTGTTACAGGCCGCAACGAAGTCAAGATTGTCGACTTTGGCATCGCCAAACTGTCTACGCAGACAAGAGGAACTTCGACTTCCAGCGGTGGCACGGCTGCCTATATGTCTCCCGAACAGGCTCAAGGCGTCGACGTCGATGCGCGGAGCGATCTCTTTTCTCTGGGCGTTGTTATGTACGAGATGCTCACGGGAAAACGACCCTTTGTTGGCGAGCACGAAGCGGCGGTGATGTATTCCATCGTCAGCATAGATCCCGCCTCCCCGTCTCACCTCAATCCAGCGATCCCAACGGAACTGGATAAAATCATACTCAAGCTCCTCGAGAAGAATCCGGAAAACCGTTTGCAGTCCGCGGCGGAGCTTCGTTCGGAACTGAAGCATCTTCTAGGATTGACGGAATCTACACGTAGCTTTTTGACTCCACCACGAATAGTCGTGGGAAGAGCGTGGCTCGTCCTAATTCCTCTTGTCGTAGTTCTTGGACTTTTCGTAGCTTTTCCCCCAACACGAATCGCTCTTGGAGAGTTCTTCGGATTGAGTTCCTTACCCAAACAAAAAATCGTCGCGGTCCTGCCATTCACCAATATCGGGAACGATTCCACCAACCAGGCATTCTGCGAAGGCTTGATGTACATCTTTACCAGCAGGCTCACGAATGTTCACACCGAGGGTGAAACATTTGGCGCCATTGCCACAGCAGAGGTGGTGGATGCTCGAGTGATGTCACCAAGTCAAGCCCGTGAGAAGCTGGGCGCCACGATAGCCGTAACGGGGAGTGTCGCACGCGACCCAAATCGATTGACCATCATACTGAACGTCGTCGACACGAAAACTCAGATCCAAGCGCGCTCCCAATCTTTTGAATACTCATCCTCAAACCTTGCCGATATTCAGAAGCTGGCTGCATCTGACCTCCTCAGCATGCTCGACGTCGAGGCAGAAGCAAAGGTTGTCGAGGCGACGTTCGCCGGCAACACCGATGATTCTCAAGCATTTGAGTTTTACAGCAGCGGTCGCGGTTATCTTCAGAATTATGCGAAACTCTCCAACGTCGATTACGCGATCCAGCTGTTTCAGAAAGCTCTTAAGGAAGACTCTCTCTTCGCCCTCGGATATGCGGCTTTGGGAGAATCCTATTGGCGCAAGTATGAAGTCACCAAGGACAGGCAATGGATCGCTCCGGCCATTGAGAATGCGGAAAAAGCCACCAAACTCGGTGACGTGCTCTCCCCCGTTCACGTGACGCTCGGAATGGTCCAGCGAGGAACCGGAAATTACGATCAAGCGGTAGGAGCTCTCAAGCGGGCGATTGCCCTAGATAGTCTCAATTCCGACGCTCAGAGAGAACTAGCGCAGGCCTATATCAGGCTGAGTAATTTTTCCTTGGCCGAGGCTGCTTTCCGCAAAGCGATCAGAATCCAGCCTTCTCGATGGGCGGGGTATAGTGATCTGGGTTCATTTTATTTTAGTCAAAAACGGTACGAGGAGGCAGCGAGCCAATTCATGAAAGTCATTGACCTGGCTCCTGATAATCCCCGGGGACACAGCGGGCTCGGAGCTTGTTACTTCAGGTTAAAGCGCCCCATGGAAGCTTACGAGGCTCTGGAGCGATCCGTGAAGGTTGACACATTGTATTACCCCGGGTACAGCAATCTTGCGACCAATTATTTCTTTGAAGGAGCTTATGCGGATGCAGCACGGAACTTCGAAAAAGCTCTTGCTGTCAACCCGCGAGATTACAAGGTTTGGGGCAATTTCGCCTCCGCCCTGCATTGGTCGGGTCAACGTGAGAAAGCGCTGGACAAGTTTCAGATTGCCGTAAAAAAAGCCGAAGAACAACTCAACGTCAATAAAAAAGATGCAACGATTCTCAGCAATCTTGCAGATTATCATTCAATGCTTGGCCACAAGAAGCAGGCTCTGGATTACATGAATCAATCCCTGGCACTCGCTCCCGAAGGCGTTGAGATCATCAGGCGTTCCGTCGATGTGTGCGAACAGCTTGGAGAGCGGGAACTAGCGCTCAGATATCTGGAAATGGCGTTTACGAAGGGCACTTCAGCCCGAGAAATTGATCAGGCTCCAGCATTGAAGGGCCTGCGATCTGATACTCGTTACAAAAGGTTAGTAGATCGGCTTGGCAAAAAGCCCTGACCATCTCATAAACATTCCACAAGGGAGGCTCTTATGAACAACATCGCACAAATGGGGCCATGGCGGAACACTTCTCCCATGACTTCATGGGTTGTACTTCTCCTCGGAGTCGTATCCACATTCGTCTTGCTTCCTGGGTGTGGCTCCCCAAAAGACTCGGTCTTGAAATTGACTCTTCCGGAATCGCTCAAGCCTGATATCGTCGTCAGCACGCTTGGGGATTCCTGCTTTGTTGACCCGAGTCCCTACCACACGGGCACAAAAGGTTATGTCATCATTCTGGCGAAAGGAAGTGCTGTAACAATCCATTTCCCGGAGGCCGCACTCACGCCCAATCGGTGGGTTGAACTGGAGGATGGCGAGGTCGCGCTTGTGACCATACGACCGTATACCACGCCCGGTAAGCGCTACCGTTACTCGGTTTTTTCGAAAAACGCGCGGCACTATGGTGTTGGCAAGTCAGAGCCCGAAATGATCGTCCCGTAATTCAGCAAAAGCTTTCCGGGTGTTTTGGAAGGACAACTCGAGACATCTGTCGAACAAGCTCGTAAGGGAGGCACGCTATGCAACAGAAAAACTCTCTGCAGGAAGTAGTTGTGAAACGCGTAGAGAACACGAGTATTTGCGTTGTGATTCCCGGCTCATTCCACACGCAGGGAATTAACCGCGTTGAATGGATTAACGAAACAGGCGGCGACATTGACATACTTGTTCCAGATGGTCGCGTGGGCGCGCGAAGAAAACATCTCTCACACAAGCCAAACGGCCCGGATAAAGGAATCGACTTCATCCCGCAAGGTGGAAATGGGGAAGAATATCCGTACGCCGTGTACTGTCATGCGACGCGGAGTTTTGCCGTTGGCGGCTCGGAGCCTGAAATGATAGTGCCGTAACACTCTTTGCAGAGTCTGATGCAAAAATCATTTGCGCGCTCGACGAAATCCCTCGATGAAATCTTTAATTTCATCGGTGGATTCTTCCGTCAACACAAGGTCGACAAAGACGTTGCATTTTCCGTCAAATTTGCCGTCGAAGAATTATTCACAAACTTTGTGAAATACAATCTCTCGAGCAAATCCGAGATTTCTCTGGATCTCTCGATTGACGGTAAGAATCTCGTGGTTCGGCTTACGGACCATGAGGCTCAACCGTTCGACCCGACGAAGGCCCCCGACCCCAATCTCCATGCCCCTTTGGAGCAACGAAGGGCCGGGGGACTTGGTATTTTTCTCGTCAAAAGAATGATCGACAAAATTGAATACCATCATACTGATAAAATGAGTACCATTACGCTCGTGCAATCGCTGGAGAAGTAACCATGTTTAAGATAACGCTGGATGACAAGGGAGTTGTGCGTCTTCAGGGAAGACTCGATGCCTCCCAGTCTGAAGAAGCCACACAGGCGCTGTTGAAAATAACAAAATCGGCCGTCGTGGATTTCAGCGAGCTCGACTATATCTCGAGCGCCGGGTTAGGCGTGTTGATAGCAGCACAGAAAAGACTGAAAGAGGCCGGCCACGGACTAACGCTTGTCAACATGAACAACCATATCAGGGACGTATTTCGTTATGCCCGGTTTGACTTGATTTTCAAGATTGAGTAGTTTCCACCCCCCGAATTCTTTTCATTTTTGACGTTTTTTGCGAATTCCAGAAAAAATCGTCACTTTTTGACCAACTTTACCGACTATCGATTGTATTTATGAATGACAAGTCTGATTCGGCTCTGGTCAAAGATTGCTTGTCCGGCAACAAGAAGAGTTTCGAAGAGCTGGTTGAACGGTATACGAAACCTGTCTTTAATGTCGCTCTCAGGATTATCAACAATTACGACGACGCTGCTGAAATTGTCCAAACGACCTTTATCAAAGCCTTTGAGAACCTTCATTCCTTTGACACCAAGCGAAAGTTTTTCAGCTGGATCTACCGAATCGCAACAAATGAATCACTGAATTATCTCAAAGCGCGAAAACAACACGACCAGCTCAGCGAAGAACATGTTTCATACGAACAAACACCCGCAGAAAAAATCGACTCTGAGGAAACCGATCAGCAACTTCAGGATGCGCTCATGCAATTGAGCCCGGATTACAGAATCGTCCTTGTCCTCTGCCATTTTCAAAACCTTTCCTACAAAGAAATCGGGTCGATCCTGGATCTACCGGAAAAGACTGTGAAGTCCAGATTATTCTCTGCTCGTAAAAACCTCAAGGGAATTCTTGAACGAGAAGACATTTGACTATGACTGACACCTATTATTTTGAGTTAATGAATAAAGAGATCGACGGCGCAAATTCCAAAAAGGAAAGCATCGAACTCAGGCAGTATTTGCAGAAGGACCGGGAAGCATCACGGCTTTTCAAGAAACTACAATCGCTTTCCAAGAGACTCTCGCATATAAAACCTGTCGAACCACCATCCTATCTGAGAACCAGCGTCCTTAATTCCGTTTTTGCGACAAAGAAATCCCTCGACACGCACAAAACAGTTTTTGATACTGTGATCAATCAATTCATTCAACCACTATTCACCAACAAGGAGGCTTCAATGGAACAAACTCCCAAGAACCTTTTCACAGGAAAAAGAGGAATCTTTGTCCTGAGTGGCGCCATTGTCGCAGTCGTGGCCATTGTGTACCTGGCCGGCCTGTATCCACCCGCTGACACGGAAGATGCAGTCGGAACGATTGGCGGCGTGCAAAAGGCAAAGAAATATCGTTCTGAGCAGATATCCGATAAAGATGTCGTCCTGAAGAACGAAAAGTACTCAAAGGTCATTCAGAGCGACAAATTCCAAAAGCTCAACAAGAACAAGGCGTTCCAAAAGGTCGCTAAGGATGCCTCATTCCAGGAAGTTCTCAAGGACGCACAGTTTGTAGAGCTTCTGAAGGACGCTGCATTCCAGGAAGTAATGAAGGACGCCGCATTTGCAGAGCTGATGAAAGACGCTGCATTTGTCGAACTTATGAAGGACAGTCAATTTCAAGAGCTCGCAAAAGACGCGTCGCACGCCGAACTCATGAAAGACGCAGCTTTTACTGAATTGATGAAGGATGCCGCGTACGCTGAGCTCATGAAGGATGCTGCGTTCAACGAACTGATGAAAGACGCCGCCTTTGTCGAATTGTTCAAGGACGCTGCATTTGCTGAACTACTGAAGGATGCCGCCTTTAGTGAATTACTGAAAGATGCTGCGTTTGCGGAATTACTCAAGGATGCTGCATTCACGGAATTACTAAAGGACGCTGCATTCTCCGAACTGATGAAGGATGCCGCATTCGCTGAGTTGATGAAAGACGCGGCTTTCCAGGAATTAATGAAGGACGCAGCGAAAGACGCTGCAAAAGACGCCTACTAAGGCATCCTCCTTCGACCCTTTCAGGGGAGACGTCGAAAGCGCAAGGCTTCGGCGTCTCCTCTTTTTTTTGTCCTTGCTACCTCTTACAGCTTCTCAACACTCCACCCTAGCAATTGAGCACAACAGTCAGTTTTGAGCGCAGCAGTGTGGGCTCCAACGTGTTGCGGAGTCTAAACCTGCACTAAGCTTCCCGGCCGAGAGAGCACTACGACTCCACTTTGTTGCGCCTGTTCACCCTGCCTGACAGGCAGGCCTGTCTGCCGAAAGCCAGGCTCGCGCGATCGGTTTTTCTAGAAGTGTCGCCGTCATGTGACTGTGCGAATCTCTCTCTTTTTCGATGCAAAATGAAAACTCATCAACCCCATCTTGCTTTTCCGTGAAAAGTTTCTGTTTTTGAGTTGTCAGACGTCGTTACTCCTCATTTTCGACGACCCCAGTTCACACCTCGGAGGCGCTTTCATGAAACGAGTCCCAAGAATTCTGGTTGCGTCTATAGGCATTGTCCTCGCGGCAGCAACGGGTGCTTTCCCCCAGTTGAACTCCTTGGAAACAAAGAACCTCCGACTGATTACATACGACAGGTCTCATTCCTATGTTGTGCCTCATCTGGCACGATGTTTTGAGAATTCCTTCCGATTTCATGGCAGATTGTTTAACTATGCACCCACCGAGGAGGTAACCTTACTATTGCAAGATTTTGGGGACTACGGAAACGGCGGAGCTACCGCGGTGCCCTTCAATTTAATCAGCGTGGGAATCTCTCCGTTTCATTACGCCTACGAGACAAGCCCGGCGAACGAGCGCATGAATGCTCTCATGAATCACGAGATGGTGCATATTGTTGCTCTTGACCGAGCTTCAAAATCCGACAGATTTTTTCAGGCGCTCTTTTCAGGCAAAGTTGTCCCCACGCGCGAAAACCCTATCTCTATGCTGTATAGCTACCTCACGACGCCGCGACGGTATTCCCCGAGATGGTACCACGAGGGTATTGCGTCATTTCTCGAAACATGGATGGACGGCGGCATTGGGAGGGCTCTCGGTGCGTACGATGAAATGGTGTTCCGGACGATGGTACGGGATGGCGCATACATTTACGATTATGTCGGGTTGGAATCAGAAGGGACGACGATCGATTTTCAGGCGAAAGCGAATTCCTATTTATATGGGACGCGGTTCATGACCTACGTCGCTTATCAGTACGGGCCCGAGCGCTTGATTCAGTGGGTTTCCCGAACGGACGAGAGCCAGAGATTCTTCGCATCACAATTTGGCCACCTTTTTGGCCGCAGTCTTGAGCAGGGGTGGTCGGAATGGATATCGTTTGAACACCAATGGCAAAAGACTAACCTCGATTCCATTCGCATCAACCCGGTGACACAGCATCGTGTTCTCTCACAACAAACCCTCGGGTCGGTCTCGCGAGCTTTTTACGATAACGAACGGAAGAGGATCTATGCCGCCATCAATTATCCTGGCCAGGTACCTCACATTGCTGCGATCGATGTCGTTGACGGTACCGTAGAGCACATCTGCGACGTCAAAGGCGGCGCCTTGTACTATGTGTCGTCCCTCGCCTATGACCCCTCATCGCGAATCCTGTTTTATACAACAGACAATAACAAGTGGCGCGATTTGAACATGGTCAACGTCATCACGGGCGAAACGACACTCTTGATCCAAGATGCACGCACGGGCGACCTTGCCTTCAACGCTGCCGATAAATCTCTCTGGGGCGTGCGACACTTTATCGGTTTCTCAACTGTGGTACGAATTCCTCCGCCCTATACTGACTGGAATCACGTGTACACCTTGCCATACGGCAAGGACCTTTTCGACATCGACATCTCACCCGACGGAAAAATTCTCACAGGGGCGCTCGCAGAGATCAGCGGAAATCAAAAGCTTATTCGAATGGAGGTTCAAAAACTTTTGAAAGGCGACCATTCATCGGAAATGATCGTTGATTTTGAAAGCAATTCCCCTGCAAATTTTGTTTTCTCGCACGACGGAAAATACTCCCTCGGGACTTCGTACTACAGTGGCGTTTCCAATGTTTTCCGTTATGATCATGAAACACAGGCGATACAAGCCCTCACCAATGCCGAAACGGGATACTTCCGGCCTATCCCTGTTTCCGATGATTCTTTGATTGCATTCAATTACACCGGAACTGGATTCGTGCCAGTGATGCTTGCTAACAGAGTACAAGAACCTGTCAGTGCAATCAATTTCCTTGGACAAGCTGTTGTCGAGAAATTTCCTGTCGTCACCGAGTGGAAATTAGACCCACCCTTAGAGTCTTCGATCAACATCGATTCGATGACAACATATGCAGGTGAATACAGCCCGTCGAGCCACATCAAGATTACTTCATTGTATCCCATGGTTGAAGGTTACAAGAATGTTGCTTCGTACGGCATGCGGATGAGCGCTTCCGATCCAATTCTGATCAATGAAATTGATTGGAGCGTATCATACTCTCCCAACAGCGGCTTGGAGACCCAAGAACGCCTCCATTCCAGATTAAGCCTTCATTCCTGGAGATGGAGGTTTCTTGCAACGTACAACGGGGCAGATTTTTACGACCTGTTTGGACCTACCAAGACGAGCAGAAAAGGGTACTCGGCTGGAGTTCAATACAGAGAGTTCCTCGTGTTCGACGAGCCAAAAACCATGGACTACGTTATTGGTGGAACTGCCTATTGGAGTCTGGAGCGTCTTCCGGATTTTCAGAACGTGTCCACCTCATTCGACAAGTTTTTGACATTCAGCGGGAGACTCAACTACCAGTATTTCCTCCGCTCCATCGGAGCTGTGGAGGAGGAAACGGGGTATCGATGGCAAATCATCAGCCACAATAACTATGTCAACGGAGTTTTGTTCCCCCGACTCCTCAGCACACTCGATTACGGCTTTCTTTTGCCCATCAGCCACTCTTCTCTCTGGTTACGCAGCTCTGCCGGGTATTCCTTCGGCAATCGTTACAGTCCCTTTGCCAACTTCTATTTCGGCGGTTTTGGCAATAACTGGATTGATTATCTTGACTCCAAACGGTTTCGGGAGTACTACAGTTTTCCTGGGGTTGAGCTCAACCGGATTGGGGGAACAAAGTACGCCAAGCTTATGGTTGAATGGACTCTTCCGCCATTACGATTTCGGCGGTTCGGCACTCAGAGCTTTTATATGAATTGGATGCACCTTTCCCTGTTCTCGAGCATGCTTTCCACGAACTCTCTTGCCACTTCCACCAACTTCGGTGGTCAGCTCGATTGTAAGCTCGTCATTTTTTCGACGCAAGAGTCTACTCTTTCCTTTGGTTACGCAATTGCATCGGCATCAACGAACGAGTTCATGATTTCGTTGAAACTGCTCAAATGAGAGGTTGACGCATGGGCTCGGCCACTGTTGAGTATGCCCTCAGTATCAGCGTCAGTTTGCTGCCGGTGTTTCTTTTTCTCGCCGTTCTGATTTTCCTTGACAGCTACAAACTGGTCAAGCTCAGAGATGTGATCATCACAATCCTTATCGGGTGTGGCGTTGCGTATGTTGCCTTTTTTGTGAACCGATTTGCTCTCGATTCGACGGCAATCGACATACGCCTGTACGCCCGATACGGTGCCCCGCTGACAGAAGAGGTCTTAAAAGCGGTGTATGTGATTTTTCTCCTTAAAGCACATCGGGCTGGGTTCATGGTAGATGCAGCAATTTATGGGTTCGCAGTCGGCGCCGGCTTTGCATTTCTTGAAAACATCTACTACTTGCAGTCCCTCCAGGAATCGAGCCTTTTTGTCTGGATCATCCGTGGTTTCGGCACTGCGGTGATGCACGGTGGCACGACCTCCATCTTTGCAACCATGGCAAAGAACTTCGCTGATGCAAAAGGATCCGAGCCGCTCAGCGTCTTTCTTCCCGGACTTGCGACCGCTGTTGCGATTCATTCTTTCTTCAATCATTTTTTTCTCCCTCCGTTGATTTCTGCCGTGAGCGTGCTTCTCTCATTGCCTTTGATTATGCTTCTGGTTTTTCAGCAGAGCGAGCGTGCGACGCGCGGTTGGCTTGGAGTCGGATTCGACTCGGACGCCGACCTTTTGAAGATGATCATCACTGGAGACGTCGCAAAGACACGGATTGGTGAGTACCTTCAGACGCTTCAGACACGATTCCGCGGAGAAACAGTTGCTGACCTCCTGTGCTATCTGCGCATCTATCTCGAGCTGTCCATCCAGGCAAAGGGAATTCTCATGATGCGCCAGGCCGGATTTGACGTTCCACCGGATCCGGATATCAAAGCAAAGTTTGAAGAATTGGAATTCTTGAGAAAAAGCATTGGTATAACCGGTCAAATCGCCATGTCTCCATTCGTCAGGACGAAAGGCCGGGATTTGTGGCAACTGCAGATGCTCCAGAAATAGGTATGCAAATCTAGGCTCTTCGTGTTATATTGGATACTCCCTCCACGCCGATGCGAAAATCTAAAGTCCGCATTCTCAAACCCGCACAATTGAAGAAATCCCGCCCGGGGACGAATACGTATATTCGTCGCCTGGAATACCTTATTGAAGCATCGAAACAGCTCAACACAACTTTCGACCTCGAAAAACTTTTGGGCATTATTTTGAACCTTGCCCTCCGCAATCTGGAGGCTGAACGAGGGACGATTTACCTCATTGATGAGGAGCGAAGGGAACTCTGGTCCAAAGTGCTCAAAGGTGCTCGTCTTGTCGAAATTCGACTTCCCATCGGAACGGGGATCTCCGGTTATGTGGCGAAAACAGGCAAAACCGTCCTCATAAGCGACGCCAGCAAAGATAAGCGATTTTATTCAGGTATCGACAAGAAGTCGGGTTTTCAAACGAAGACCATGCTCTGCATGCCGATGAGGAATCGTTCAAAGAAGATTATTGGCGTCTTTCAAATTATCAACAAGAAAGAGGGGCAGTTCACGGAAGAAGACAAGTTGTTTCTCGCAGCATTTTCAGACCATGCCGCTTTGGCCATCGAGAATGCGCGTCTGCATCAGGCAAGTCTTGAAAAAGAGCGAGTCGAAAAGGAGCTTTCCATTGCCGCGGAGATTCAACAGCGATTGCTTCCTGAACAGATTCCTGCGAT
>CAYNRS010000017.1:0-11979 GCA_964399565.1 uncultured Ignavibacteriaceae bacterium | reverse complement strand
ATATGATGCCCTCCCAACAAAGCGAGCCGTTTCCTTCACTCCCGAGGACAAAAGGATAGGAGGCGTCCCACCGGGAGAAATCGAATTCCCCGATAATCTGTTCTCCCTTTTTCTGCCCGTCGACAAAGAGCTTCAAAGCGTTCTTGTCATATACTACGGCAATCCGTCGATCACCAAAAGAGGAGAATACACCGGGAATCCAAATGTGTTCAGTGCGCTTTCCGTCGGAAGCGGCCATTTTGAAACCTATATGATCTTCCCATTGAACCAGGACGAAGTTTTCCCGAAGGAAATCCACGGAAGAACCTGCAATCACAGTGTAACCAGGAGATGAGCTTCGGCCCGCAGCAAGGTGGACCAGCATCGTAAAACCCTTTATCAGGGTTAACTTTTCCGGCGGAGTTGCTGCGAACGCCGTGGCAGGTGGTGTGAAGCGTAAACCTCCTTCAGCGGTTCGATGAACACCATTCGGCTCCCAGAAGTTGAAAGGCCAAAGAGTTACCGAGAGGATCACGAGGCCAGAAAGGGCAGACAATAGCCAAGGGGTCCGCGAATGCCGATAAGGTTCACCCAATATTGGACTTGAGGAAGGCAAGTACTTCAATATACCAGAAATCTCGAAATGTTGTATCCGCAGGAACATTAGAATTGTCTAATTTCCTGCAGCAAACAGTCGCCTTGAATGTGTCCCCCGGCATTTGCTACATTGTGATAAGCAGTCTCCAGGAGGTTATCACTAAAACTGTTACCTCATTTCGTTTCTATATATAGGGGGCGGATGGGACGAGTTTCGAATAAGCAGATTGTAGAGGAGCTCAAAAAAGGGGATCGGAAAGGAGCGGATCATCTGGTCGATCTCTATCAGAATCGGCTCATGGGTGAAGCGTTAAGCATTTTTCATATCCCTGCGGCGGATGCCGAAGAAATCGTCAGCGACGTTCTGCTCGCAGTCGTCCAGCGGATTGAATCTTTTGAATTTGGCAAATCAGAGGGCGATTTCCATTTTTGGGTGATGACAATTTTTCGTAACCGCGTCCGCGACTATGCCAGACACAAAGCCATTACCGAAGGCTTTGTAACAAGTTTTGAAACTTCATCTGACTCCGATGATTCTCAGTTTGACGAAACCGAAAGAGAAGTTACCAGAAGCATCCTTCATCAATATGAGGAATCGCTACGGAAGGAGGACGAGACCGAAGAACATGCGCTGCGACACCCCGGAAAACTGGAAAGAATCGCCGAAGTCCTTGACTCCATGGAGACGTGGGAGCGCGTCCTCTTGCGGTGCAGGGCTCTTGATGTTCCCTACGAAGATATTGCCCGTTACACGGGGAAAACAGCTCAACAGCTGAAGGTTTATCACGCTCGAGTAAAGAGGAAGTTCGTGAAACTTCTCGCAAAATATTATCCTGAATTGGGGGACGTATGAAACGAGACCATGTGGATCTCCTCCTTCAGCTGGCATTTCTCGAAGGTCACGTGACAACCCGCGGATTGTACGAAAAGACGGTTTTGGCGAAAAAAGATTCTGTGATAACTTCTCCTGAGGCCCGTTCAAAATTACTCGACAGGCTCGAGGCAATCCTCGATGAACGAAAAGAAACCCGGCGCATTCCTCAGACCGTCGGTTCCTTTCTAAAGTTTGTCCGATCTGAGCGGATGCTTGAGCCCCAGGAGATATCTGAACAAGTGGGGCTCACGGCAAACGTGTATCGCATGCTCGAGGAGGATAGAATTTCGCCGATGAAGGTTCCGGTGGAATCGTGGAAAAAGTTTCGTTCATTTTTCGAACTCTCTTTGGACAAGCTTGAAGACATGATCGTCCGCACACATCAACTTGTCGTTTTCCGGCCTTCGTTCAGGGCAACGTTGGCACGATACAAGGAAAAGAAAGGCGCGGGCAGGAAAACTCAAGCGCTCAATACAGCAGTTCGAGAACTCTATACGCGGGCAAGGCTGAAACTGCCAGAAGAGGATCAGCGAAAACTGTCTGATTTGATGAGAGCCATTGCACAATGATGTATCTCAGGGCTAGCACTCAGAGAGCACGAGTGGCCTATTGCATTTCTGTTGCTCAACACACTCTTAGACGGTTCCAAAAGGAAAGGGGTGTTGTTCAACCTCCCATACCTATCGATGAGATAACTCGGTGGCTTGGTTTTCAAGTAATTCCGCTCTCGAGCGTGGATGACGAGTTTTCAGCACTCGTAAGCGTCAAGGATAAACTTATTGGGCTTAATGCAAATCATCATGCGCATCGACAAAGATTCTCCATTGCTCATGAACTCGGACATATTCTGCTCAAACATCCTCCCGAATCGCGATGTGCAACGCATGAGATACGGCTTTACAATGCAGAAGCGGACTTTTGTGCCTCTGAGCTCCTGATCCCCCAAGATCTCCTCAATGAATGGCTGAAGAAGACGTTAAACACTGTCGAACTTGCCAGGATTTTCAATGTGAGTATTGAAGCGATGACCCACAAGGTTCGCCAGGTAGAATAGCGAAATTTCGCAAATTTCGAAGGTTGTTACCTCATTTCGTTTCTATATATAGGAGCCCATTACAAGAATGGCTCGATTAAGTAAAACAAAACCATGAATAAAAACTAAAAGGAAAAACATAACATGGAAAAAAACAATGCAATCTATTCAACGATGGTTCGTGCAGGACGAACGACGTATTTCGTGGATTTGCGAGAAGCAAAAAACGGAAACAAGTATCTGTCGATCTCCGAAAACAAGATCAGCAATGAAAAAGGCCGTGAGAGGGTGACTCTCCGGGTGTTCGGTGATACCATCGAACAGTTCAAACTTGCGGTCGAAGAGGCTGCGAAAGCGGTTGCTCAGTAACGAGCGACTGTTCCTCCTAAAGAAAGGCGATCCGAACGGGTTGCCTTTTTTTGTTTCTTGGAAATGGGACGCTGTTGACACAGAATGACACTGATCGGCCGTAGGGACTTTCAATTGAACGTCCCTACAAATTTCGCGCATGTCACGTAGGTCATCAGTGTTCTATTTCCCGGTTGACGGTTGCCGACATTATTTCGATATTAGGACAAAATGCGACTGTCCGCCTTCTTACTTCTCATCTTCGTTCTCCATTCACAGGGCTTTCCTCAAGTTAGCGTCGTTCGCTTCGTCAATCCGTTCGTAGGCACCGACGCGCACGGCCACACTTTCCCCGGGGCCACAGTTCCTTTCGGTATGGTCCAGCTGAGTCCCGATACTCGTGTCGAAGGCTGGGATGCCTGCGCAGGATACCATTATTCGGATTCAACGCTGCTCGGCTTCAGCCATACACACCTCAGCGGCACGGGAATTCCGGATTACGGGGATATTCTCTTCCTACCGATGGTCGGCAAACGATTCGAAAAGATGTCGGCTCGATTCTCTCATAACAAAGAACTCGCGTCTCCCGGATACTACAGCGTGGAATTGCTTGACGATCGTATAACGGCCGAATTGACGGCGACACGGCGGGTGGGCGTTCATCGGTACACCTTTCCGCAAACCGACAACGGGATTGTCATTATTGATTTGAAACACGGGCTTGGCCAAGACGTCGTGCTGGATTCCTGGCTCGAATTTGTTGGAAACAACGAAGTCAGAGGATTCCGGCGCTCCACAGGCTGGGCGAAAGACCAAAGTGTGTATTTTGTAGCACAGTTCTCTAAACCATTTCGTGCTTTCGGAGATGTTGGAGCGGTTATGAACAGGACCAGAAGAATCTCAGGAAAGGAAGTCCGGGGATTCGTTCAGTTTACAGCATCAGAGTCTGAACAAATAGTGATAAAAGTCGGGCTCTCATTTTTAAGTGTTGATGGCGCGAGGCGAAACCTCCAAAAGGAAATGCACCATTGGGATTTCGAAAAAGTGAAGGTCGAGGCTGAGAAGTCCTGGAATGCTGAGCTGACAAAAATCGAAGTGGAGGGAGGAACCGGAGAACAAAGGAAGACATTCTACTCTGCCCTTTATCACACAATGATTGCTCCCAATGTCTTCAACGATGTAGACGGAAGTTATCGTGGCATGGACGGGAAGATTCGCAAGGCAGTGGGGTTTGAAATGTATACCGTGTTTTCACTTTGGGATACGTTTCGAACCCTCCATCCATTGCTGACGATTATCGACGAACGACGCACCACGGATTTCGTGAGATCGCTCCTCGAAAAATACAAGGAATCTGGCACTTTGCCGGTATGGGAGCTTTGCGCGAATGAAACCTGGTGTATGATTGGCTATCACTCTGTACCAGTCATAGTGGACGCTTACGCTAAAGGCATCAGGGGTTTTGACGCGGAAGAAGCTTTTCGCGCGCTGATGGCAAGTGCCACGAAAGATCACTATGGGCTCAAAGGCTACCGGAATTCGGGTTTTGTTCCTGGCGAACATGAATCGGAATCGGTCTCCAAAACTCTAGAGTATGCCTATGATGACTGGTGCATTGCACAAATGGCTCTTCAATTGAATAAACATGATGAATTCGCATATTTCGGTGAACGGAGTCAATTCTACAAAAATGTCTTCGACCATTCGACAGGTTTTATGAGAGGGAAGCAGAATGGAAATTGGGTCGACCCGTTCGACCCGACTGCCGTCACTGTCTTCTATACTGAGGCGAATGCCTGGCAGTATAGCTTCTTTGTCCCGCACGACATCGATGGCCTCATACATGAGCACGGCGGCAACGAGAACTTCGAAAACAAACTCGACAGGCTTTTTTCTGAATCCTCACGAACAACAGGAAGAGAGCAGGTCGATATTTCGGGGATGATCGGACAATACGCTCAGGGCAACGAACCCAGTCACCATGTGGCGTATTTATACAATTATTGCGGTGCTCCGTGGAAAACCCAATCGCTTGTTCGGAAAATTCTGGATTCGTTGTATTCTGCCAAACCCGACGGCCTTTGCGGGAATGACGACTGCGGTCAAATGTCTGCCTGGTACGTGATGAGTGCTTTGGGTCTTTATCCTGTTACTCCAGGGAAAGCCGAATACGCGATTGGCTCCCCGTTGTTTGAAAAAAGCTCTGTGAAACTGAAGAACGGCAAAACGTTCGTTATTCAGGCAAAGAATAACTCGAATTTCGACAAGTATATTCAATCGATCTCACTGAACGATGTGCCTTACGATAAATTTACGCTTTCTCACAAGGAACTCATGCAAGGGGGAACCTTAGGTTTCGAGATGGGGAAGGAGCCAAACACCAGATTGGCCGGCGCAATTGACGGCCAGCTTTCTTCTGCACAACCGATAGTCATGGTCCCAGTTGTTGAGACTTCGGGACAGAGTTTCGTTGATTCTCTCCAAATCATACTCAAAGTACGTCAGCCCGGTGCGTCCATCTTTTTCAAACTTGATCCCGGGATGAAGGATTTCGCGCAGTATGTAAGCACACTGAGTATTACACAAACATGCACGTTGAGGGCATTTGCTACAAAAGATGGGTTTGCGAAGAGCAAGGAAGTTGAAGCGGTTTTCCACAAGAGAAAACAGAGCGGGAAGATCATGTTGTTCACGAGATACAGCCCTCAGTATCCAGGCGGTGGAGATGAGGCGCTGGTCGATGGTATTCGGGGCGCTGCTGATTTTCGAGTTGGAGGGTGGCAAGGTTTTGAGCAGAATGACCTTGATGCGACCATAGACCTGGGAACCGTAAAAGGAATTACCCGAGTCAGTCTTGGAAGCCTTCAGGATAACAATGCCTGGATTTTTTTCCCCTCAAAGGTAACGTTTGCTTTTTCCGATGACGGAATGATCTTTCGAGAGCCCGTTGAACCGCCCAACGAAGTTACACCCGATGACCCCCGAACTCTGATAAAGGAATTCAACTCTTCCGTCAACACCTCTGCCCGGTTTGTCAAAGTAAAGGCAAAGAACATCGGCGTGTGTCCGCAGTGGCACAAGGGTGCCGGGAAAAAGGCATGGTTGTTTGTTGACGAGATATCAGTGATAACGCGATAGTCAATGGGATGAAACACTGATGACACAGAAAAGAACTGACGCTCACAGATCGCATGAATCAGTTCGGTCGGTGTTCTTTATGTTCATACTTCATTCAATTCAGCGCCTATTCATGAAAACAAAAAATCCCATCACGTTGGTCGTTATGGTTGTGCTTACTTGGTCGCAGGCGGTGTCATTGGAGCCTCAAGGAAGGAAAGAAAGCGCGAAAATAGCTGTTTTCTACGACGCTGCGTTTCCCTCTGTTGAAGGAATTCCGATAACTCGTCAACAACTTGTTGCTTCGCTGGCGGGCCGCGAGTTCGAGTTTCTGAACGGGGAGGAATTGCAGAAAAAACTCACAGCCGGAGATTATCACACTCTCGTTACGCCGTATGGTTCCGCTTTTCCCAAACAAGCCTCACAAGCTATTTTCGAATTTCTGCGCGGTGGACGGAACTGGATAAACCTTGGAGGCGTGCCGCTTGCGGTTCCGGTCACACGTGAAAGCAAAGCCTGGAGGCGTGAGATTCGTCAGACTGCTTACCACAAAAAACTGGGGATAACGCAGGCATTTTCCGTTGGCGTCCCCCGCATCGCCGGCTATAACGCAAACTCTGAATTTGATGCGTCGGAAGCGCTCCTTGATCAGTTCGGTCTAGAGGAAGCATTTGCTCTGTATGTCCGATTTGCGTCCACCAAAGATTTCGCGGATGAAGACGGATCAGCAGGCCAGCGTGACGCTCTTATGCGGACACTTGTTTGGTGCTTGAGCTCGGTTGGTGTAAAGAGTGTGGCGCCGTTTGTCGTTATCGACCGGCTTCAGGGCGAGTACGCAGGGGGAAGGTGGGTATTTGCGAACTTTAAGGGCACGATGACTGAAAGGGCTATAAGATTGCTCGTTGACCAGGCAATGCAAGGTCCCGCGGATTTCACTGTGCGGCCGTCGTTTGCGTGCTACCGGGAAGGGGAAATCCCGTCGTTTCAATTGCAGCTCAGCATGCCCTCGAGGGAGGCAGGCAGAAATATTCCAGGCGTCTGCGAAATTGAGGTGATGAACGACAAACATGAACTCGTTCAGAAACTGTCAGGCAAGTTCAATGGAACAGGCGATGTCGTCACCAGTGTCGTAACAATGTCCAGGGAGACCAGACTGCTGCCAGGATTGTACAAGGTCGTTGCGCGACAGGAGCAAGAACTCAAAGGGGCTGGAAATCTCTTCGCAACAAATGGTTTTTGGGTGTATGACCAGAAGCTGATGGAATCGGGAGCAGCTCTGTCCACTGACGGAACGTATTTCATGCGGAATGGCGAGCCTTACCCGGTCACGGGTACGACGTATATGGCATCCGATGTCGCACGAAAATTTCTCTTCGAGCCCAATCCGAAGCTCTGGGATGAGGATTTTGCACAGATGAAGAGTTCGGGAATCAACATGGTGCGGAGTGGAATCTGGACAGGATGGAAGGGCATCATGCTCGACGTCGGAAAGATGAATGAGACGGTCCTTCGCGCACTCGACGCATTCATTCTTACGGCCAGGAAACATGATATCCCGGTGATCTTCACGTTCTTCGCGTTCATACCTGAAACGTGGGGCGGAGTGAATGCCTATCTTGATCCGCGCGCAGTCAACGCACAAAAGCAGTTTCTCCAGATTGTCAGTCAACGGTATTCCGCCGCAAACGATGTCATCTGGGACCTCATCAACGAGCCATCCTTCTGCAACCCGAAATATTTATGGAGTTGCCGTCCCAACTATGATGCGTTCGAGACTGATGCCTGGGACAAATGGGTTCGGGCGCGATATCCTGCCAAAACGGAGGAGGAATTTCGATCCCGGATACAGGAAATGTGGCGGATGACGCAAGATGAATCGTTGGGGCTTCCGAGACTTGAAGAATTTTCCGATGTCAACATTTTTGACGACCGCCGGCCCCTAAAGGTGCAGGATTATCGGCTCTTTGCGCAGGAGATGTTCCGCCAGTGGATTGGTGAAATGACAAAAGCTTTACGAAGCAACGGTAATGCACAGCAGCTGATTACCGTCGGTCAGGACGAAGGAGGGACGCACGACTCTCCGAACAATCAGTTCTTTGGAGATGCCGTGGGATTCACCTCTCTCCACAACTGGTGGCTCAACGACGACCTTGTGTGGGACAATGTGATAACGAGATTCCCCGAAGTTCCGAACCTCGTTGAGGAAACCGGTGTCATGTTTTACGAGAAGTCGGATGGAAGCGCTTGGCGGACAGAGGAGGAGGCCGCTGATTTGCTCGAGAGGAAACTCGCAATTTCGTTTGCAGGGGGCGGGGCGGGGTTTATTGAATGGATTTGGAACATTAATCCGTTCATGAAATCAGACAATGAGGCGACGATAGGACTTTTTCGCGTCGATGGAACCGCGAAGCCCGAGTATGACCGGATCGTCAAATACACACATTTTTTTGCAGCAAACAAACACTTGATGAAAGAAAGGCGCCGCGAAGAAGTGTTGATGGTCATTCCTCATTCCGGCATGTTTTCGACGCGCAATTTTGCCACTGAAGCGACGAAGAGAAGTGTGCGCGTTATGAGTTATGAGTTTGGAATTCCGATGGCAGCGGTTTCTGAGTACAGGCTAGATGCGATAAAGCAAACTCCAAAGCTCGTCCTCGTGCCTTCGCCAGGAATTCTGACGGAATCATGCTGGCAACAATTGCTCAACCTCGCAAAAAAAGGTACGATGGTTTTGGTAACGGGCCCATTTGACTCAGATGAACATCGACTGCCAGTGAACAGGTTGAAGGCGCTGGGTATAGGTGGTATGACGAAGCCTGTTTCACAGAACGAGCCGATGGTGGTTGGGACCGATACACTCACGGCTCGTTTTGGCAATCTCAAGATTCAGAGGCTTGAAAAGTCGGTCGCGAGCGATCAAGCCGCGCAACCATTGGTGGTGTCGCAAGGAAAAGGCAAGATCGTGTGGTTTCCGTTGCCCGTGGAGAATGCAGACAACATCGAATCAACCGTTGCTCTTTATCGGAAAGCACTAGAGATCGCAGGCGTGAGCTCCGGCTTTTCGGTTCGTGAATCCAATCGAGGGGTTCTCATTTTGCCCACGTTATTCCGTGACGCGATTCTTTACACGTGTGTGTCCGAATCAAGCAAAGAAGAGGCTTTTAACATTCACGACCATGCGACGGGAAGTCATTTTGCGATCACTGTTCCCGCACAGAAGACGGTGTTGCTGTTTTTGAACACAAAAGATGGAACGGTCATTTCGAAGTTGCAGTGAGAAGCCACTCGGCCTAGATCTCTACTGCCGTCTCGCAGGCTGCACCGGGGTATTTGGGTCAAGATAAGTAATCGATTTCCGAACCTCGATATAGAATAAGTCTTCTGCGACCTTGAATTCCGTTGGGTTTTTCAGAGAAAGCTTTGAGCTTTTCCACTCCGTTGTGGGATAAATAAATTCGTATTTCCCGGGCGATGTCGTCACTTTGACAGGCATGGCAAACCCCGCCACATCAGCTATCCAACGATATCGAGCAGTGATGTCTTTCCCTTTACGGGAAATTTGTACTTGCAACACTGGAATCGACGTCCGTTTGAGATATTGTTCGAAAAAGTACGAGTAATCAGTGCCGGTTTTTGAGTTGATAAAGGTAAAAACATCCTCTGCGTGGACAATGCGTGCGCGAAACGTCGTGGCAATGCCGCGAATGATGGCGAACCACAATGAATCCTTGTTGATAACACTCCGAAGTGTATTCAGCACAAGCTGACCCTTGTCGTACATGTCGCCGGAGCCCTGTTTGTGCACATTGTAAACGCCAATGATGGGCTGCGTGTTGCGCGCATTCGATTTCTTCCCATTTACGTATTCGAGAGATTCCTTCCGGCCATACATGCACTCCACGTAGAGCGCCTCGGCGTAAGCGCCAAAACTCTCGTGGATCCACATATCTGCAATATCTTCTGACGTAACGCTGTTTCCCCACCACTCGTGAGCAGATTCATGGATGATGATAAAATCAAACTTGAGGCCGACCGGAGCCCACGTCCTTCCGCGATAACCTTGAATGTACAGATTGCCGTACGCCACTGCAGACTGATGCTCCATGCCGTTATGTGGAGATTCAACGAGTTTGTAACCGTCGTGAGAGAAGGGGTAAGGCCCAAAATATCTTTCAAAGCACTTCATCATTGGTCTCACTTGTCGAAACTGAACCTTGGCTTTTTCCAGATTTTCCGGCAGGACATAGTAGTCGAGGCTGAATTCTCCCTCTTCGCCCCGAAAAGATTCGCTAAAATGAGCGAACTTTCCGACGTTTATGGTGACATTGTAATTGTTGATCGGGTTGCCGACAAACCAGTCGAATTGCGTCCAGCCGTTGCTGAAGATCGTTTTTGAACGAAGCTTCCCGTTCGAAACATCTTCCAATCCCGGAGGAACAGTTATGCTGATGAGCATGCTGTCCGGTTCGTCCGATTGGTGATCCTTATTAGGCCACCACAAACTCGCACCGGTTCCTTGACATGTCACCACGACCCAGGGGTTGCCTTGTTTGTCGGTCGTCCACGTGAACCCTCCCTGCCACGGCGGGTTCTTTGCCTCTTGAGGAAAACCAGAGTAGTGGAAGTCGAGCGTGTGGTACGAGTCCTGGCTAATGAGGGGAACTGTTATGAAGACGGCATTCAGCTCTCTCTTATGCGGAACATTTTGCCGATGGTCGAGCAGGATGCTATCAACGTTCATGTTTGCGAAGAGGTCGATTTGCATGAGTGTGAAGTCCTTCGTGGCCCGGAACGTGATAGAGTTGTAGCCCGAGATGAATTTTTTTGCGGGGTCAACGCTTACTTTCAAGTGTTCGTAAGTCACGTCGAAGCATGTTCTTTCAGGGCTCAGCGCGCCGCGCAGGGTGTCGGTGCGCGTGAAGGATGCCGCTTGGGGCTCCTGACCCGACAAAAAATGCAAGTCGAACAAGCAAAAGAGAAGAAAGAATTCTGGCGTCTTCATGAAAACCTTTCGTGACATGGAATTGATGGAGAAAGATGTGCTCATACTTCGCGGGAGGAAAAAGGTATGAAACTAAGAAAGGAAAATCAAAGGGCGAAAAGCAACTCAAAATGATTGCCTCAAAAGAACTTGACCTTGTAACAAGTGGTGTGTACAATGTCGCTCAAGCTCAGAATAAAGATGCCAAACAAGCGAAGGCCGCAATACAACATCAACCACAACTCTCAGGAGGGTGTTATGCAAAGGACATTCGTGCGAGTCATGTCGTCATTGCTCATAGGGGCGGTGTTGATACTTAGTTCTGGTTGCTTCGCCTCCTTTAACTTGACGAGAAAGGTGTACAATTTTAACAAAGGCGTCGGCGACAAGTGGGTAAATGAGGTTGTGTTTCTCGTCATGTTGATTGTTCCTGTGTATGAGGTTGCGGGAGCAATCGATGTGTTGATCCTGAACTCGATTGAATTTTGGACGGGGGACAATCCTGTGTCGGCTTCCAATGAAGAGCGGAAGATTGAGCTCCAGGAGGGCGTTACTGCCTTTGTTGACGGTGCGGGGAAGTTGATGAGGATAACCCACAATGATAACGGTCAGATGGAAGAATATCTTTTTGAGCGAGCGGAAGGGGAAACAGTGGTGAAGAGCGTGAAAGGTGACATTCTTGTTCGGTGCACATCGACGGATGACGGCGGAATAGTTTTGAAGAATGCGCAAGGAAAAGTGATTTCGATGTACTCCAACGATGATTTAACAAAATTTTCTGAAAGACTTACCATCCAGTGATCTGAACTTTTTGTCAAACAAGAAAAAGCCGACTCTCAGTGCGTCGGCTTTTTTTCTGTACATGCTTTAGATCTTCACAGAGCAAGTGCTAAAAATGCGCAAATGTCTTTGCTCCATCGGGCGTTGCCTTTTGCAGCCCTTAGTATTACTTTGTCCGCATCATTTCCCTTGGCGAAAGGTTCACGATCCTCTCATCTGACCTCTACTCGATTCATAGAAAGGACTAAAAATGAAGAGACTCCTGCTAGA
>CAYNRS010000016.1:0-12102 GCA_964399565.1 uncultured Ignavibacteriaceae bacterium | reverse complement strand
TACACGCGTAAGATCGTCGGCAGCGTCAGATGTGTATAAGAGACAGGTCAAGAAATGTCAATTTTCCAAGCTTGACGAGCCGGGCCTCAAACCTTCCCGGCGATCCTTTTTCCGTGTAGATTAAATCGTAAGCTTTCTGGCCCGATTGAGCAAATGTCCAGACGCTGGAGTCCTGATCGACCCATGTCCCGATGAGCGTTTGTTCGAAGACAAGCGTCTTTTCAGTATACAGGGGATGGAGAGAGCGGAGACAACCAGGGATTGTGAATGCTGCTACGAAAACGAGAGAGGGAAAAAACCGTAAGATACGCATTATTGCCTCCCGAATCTAAGGGTAAACAACAGAATTCTGTTATACAGATTCCGCTATAGTTGCGATTCCTTGTCCGACCCCGATGCACATTGTAGCGAGCCCGTACCGGACTTGACGTCTTCTCATCTCGTGAATGAGGGATGTCATGATTCTAGCCCCGCTGCAACCGAGAGGGTGGCCCAGGGCTATGGCCCCACCGTTCACGTTCACGGTCTCAAAATTTGCACCGAGATCCCGAATCACAGCCAATGCCTGGGAAGCAAACGCCTCGTTCAGTTCCATAAGTTCAATGTCTGCGATCCGCAATCCCATCTTCTTGAGCGCCATTTGAGTTGCAGGAACAGGTCCGATGCCCATGTACCGCGGATCGACACCTGAAACTCCTGTAGAAACGATTTTTGCCATGGGTTTCAATTTGAACTCCCGAGCTTTTGCCTCGCTCATAAGAAGAACCGCCGCCGCGCCGTCATTGAGAGAAGAAGAGTTTCCTGCAGTTACGGTTCCGTTGTTCCTGAACGCAGGCTGAAGCTGAGAAAGTTTCTCCATTGAGGTGTCCGAACGCGGACCTTCGTCCCTGACAACCCAGGTTGCGTCGCCTTTTTTCTGCGGGATTTCAACGCGAAGGATTTCATCCACCCAGGTGCCGTTGTTCTGCGCCTTCACGGCAAGTTGATGGCTGCGAAGAGCAAACTCGTCCTGCTCCTTTCGGCTGATGTTCCAGCGTTCTGCAATATTTTCAGCCGTCTCCCCCATGGATTCCAGTGGGAACATTTTTTCCATTTTTGGATTTGGGAACCGCCACCCCAAGGCTGTGTCGTAGGCTGTGAGGTTGCCAAACAGAGGCTGACCTGAAACATTTTTTGAAACGGCGTAGGGTGCACGGGACATTGATTCCACGCCGCCGGCAATTGCTATCTCATAGTCTCCACTCCAAATCGCTCGCGCAGCATGGTTAATCGAGTCGAGGCTTGACCCGCAAAGACGATTGATGGTGGAAGCCGGAACGCGTTGTGGAAAACCTGCGAGGAGCACGGCCATGCGAGCAACATTCCGGTTGTCTTCGCCGGCCTGGTTTGCGCAGCCCCAGAGAACATCGTCGATAAGCTCTGGATCCAGTTTTGCCCTTTCCACGAGTTTCTTGAGGACAAATGCACTCAGGTCATCAGGTCGTACGTCCTTCAGTACGCCTCCGTATCTTCCTACCGGAGTCCGAACGGCATCGACAATCACAGCAGTATTCCGGCTTGCAGCCATTACGCGGACGAATTCCCCGTTTGTGACTGCCGGATGAGTCGTTCAAGCTTGAATCTGTCGCTCGTGGAGTAGAGGAGGTAAAGGCTGAAGCCAACCAGAAGGATGTTTTGAACCATTTTTTCCCAATTGATCTTCCCCACGCTTGGGTCCTGGGAGAAACAGCCGCAGGCGATGTCAAGGCCCCTGACTAATGCGGAGCCAACGGCAAGAGCAAACACGATGGACATGATCGTAGCCACCAATGAACTGCCGCGGAAAAAAACTCCGGCAAGTATGCCAAGGCCGCAGAGAAGCTCGACCCATGGTAAAACTGTGGCGGTCAGCATGGCAAGACTGTCGGGAACGAGCTTGTAGTTGGCGATCGAAGCTGCGAACTCGTCCGGCTGCGCCACTTTGTCGACACTGGCAAACACGAAAACGAAGCCGACGAATACCCGTGCCATGAGCACGAGATAGTCATTCGCAAGCAACGATTTCATCGGGAAGTTTCTGTCGGGAGTTTGCTGGCAGTCCAATCCTGCCAACCGCTGAAAAAAATCTTCACGTTCCTGAAGCCTGCCTCATGCAGCTTTGCAGCAAGTGCAATACTCGAGTTGCATTCAACTCCGTCGCAATAGGTAATGAGCGCTTTTTCGGTGGGGAATTTTGCCAGGTCGCTCTTCTTTGCATCAAACTCGTTCAACGGCACGTTGACCGCGCCGGGGATGTGCCCTTGCTTGAACTCATAAAGATGTCGGGCGTCGAGGAATATGGCGCCTGAATCAAAGAGAGATTTTGCCTGCTCGAGAGAAATCATGGACGGCGCAAGAGTGGCGAGCTGACGCAGCCTGCCCGGAGCCTTCTTTTGCTGGAAAAAAGCCTTTTCACTCATGGCCGTGTATGAGAATCCCAGCACACAAGCAGCAAGAGCAAGGATTAAAGATTCTCGAACGGCCTGACGAAGTATTGTCACTGTCCTTTCACCCCGATATAAGAGATTCTGATTTCGACCTTGGGTTGGTTCTTGCTGTCAGTGCTCAGCGTAACATGTTCGTAGGCGAAGCCTTCTTTATCCGGTACCAAGGTCACTGTCACTACGAGAGAGTCTGAAGGGTCGACGCTCATTTTGTTCGCCGTTGCCTTGACATTCTTTGAAGTGGAGGAGACCTCCTTGACATTGATCTTCTTTGTGGAAACATTCTTGTACGTCATGGTCTGCGTGACTTCGTTGCCCAGGACAAGACCTCCAAAAGGAATCGAACTGAGGGGGGAAACGGGCTGTAATTCTTCCTCCACGTTCGCGAAGATCTTGAGTGTCAATTCCCTCGCCGTCGGGTCGTTCGTGCCGACGTAAACATATTTCTCCGTTTTTCCCCTCATTCCCGGTACGGCGCTGAATTCAATGTCGATGAAATCAGTTTTTGTCGGTTGAATCCATTCCTGGGGTCGACGTACCGTCGTGCAGCCGCAGGACGGCTGAACGTGTTTGATAAGGAGAGGTTGTGTGCCAATATTCTTGACTGTAAAGCGGCCCGTTTTGGAGCTCCCGCTGAACAGCGTACCCATTTCAAGCTCCATCGGGTCAACCGAGATTTTTGGCTGCGAGAGCGTATTGGTCGTCAGTCCTCCAAGTATTGCAAGCAAGCAGGCAAATCTTCTCATAGGATGCGCCTCTGTCGTTTGTTAGTTTCTTGGCCTTCCCATCATGGGCATGTCCATTTTTTGCCAGCCCTCGGGCGCCTTAAAGAGAGAATCATCAAGTTGTTTCTTTTCAATCTTCGTAACTTCCATCCGGCTTTCTTCTTTTCCTTCGGAATTTTTTGTCAGTGTCCGCAGAGGAAAGAATCCTTTTGCCCGAATTTCCTCTTCCCAGGCCGACGGCATTTGTCCGCCTCTGCCACCGCGCCCGCCGCCCATCGGTCCTCCCATCCCAGGTCTCATGAACGTTCCAAGACCCTTGGCCGCCCAGACCTCGGTCTCGCGACCCTCTTCCTTGACAACATATTGATCGCAATCGTAGCCGAGAATCTTTTCACTTTTTCCCGTTTTGCTGAACTCGGGTTTCTTGTTGCCGGCAGGAGGCTGCGCTACTGAATCGATCGTACGCTCCATGTACGATTGCATCTGGGGCATAAGCATGATCATCTTTCTCTCTTTCATATTCATGATCATGGCAAATTCCCCCCGGGGCGTCTGAGACTCAGTTCTGACAAAATCTCCCTTCACCATGTACTTCATGGGATTCGGAGATTCCATGTTCGGGCCTTTTATCTGGATGTCAATAATTCCCTCGAATGTCTGCGCAAATGACGACGATGCAAAAAGCAATGTTGCGAGAACCAGACCGACGGATTTCTTCATGTAACTTCTCCTTGTTTAAATTCGGTGCTGCTAATTGATCTGAGACAGGATTACCTTTGTGTTTGCCTTCTTTGCCCACGCTTCCACGGAAGTTATGGGGCCCGAGAACTCGACGGTAATATACTTTACCGTCGTCGGCGAGAATTTTTTTCCCGAACCACTTTCATCCTGAGTGAACTCAACCTTTGAAAGCGCTTTTGTTTCTTTCAGCGTGATGGGGTCAAAATATATTCGGACACGCTCGTTTCCTTCATTCTCTCCTTGTTTGGATTTTAGAGCAATGAAGCCGCTGCCTTCAAAGAGCACCGCGTCAGGGTCGATGGTTTCAGTTTCGCTTCTGTTGAAGTAGATGTCAACCCTGATGGGAGGGTTTGATTCGGCCGATGCAGCCATCTGCATGACTTTAGACTGCATTTCTTGCGAAAGGCGCATAACCTCCTGCATATCACCTTTTGCCTGCGCGGCCCGGATTTTTTCGGTCATGGCTTTTTGGTCGTCTTCAGCCGTTTTGAACGTGTAATCACGATGGGCATTGGCATAAAGTAAATTTGGTGAACCTTCCGACTCGTAGTATTCAGTTGGAAGGCCGTAGGATTCATTCTTTTCATCCGAGCGATATCCTTTCGGCGCTTCTCCCAAAGCATTAAAGGTTGCAACAAGTTTCTTCTTAATTGTCGATACCTGGTCCCGCGTCAGCTGTTTTGCATCCTGGCTCCAGCAGAGACCAACAGAAACGATCAATAGTGTCGCCAATTTCCACGACAGATTTTTGTTTTTCATGGGCCTCACCTTTATGTTAACGAAGTCTCTAGTTTACGCTCTGCTTGTTTCGGCAAGTTGTTTCAAAAGCGGCGCTACACGATAACGATCCTCGTTGAGGTCACCTTGCAATGCAGAAAGGACGGCGTAGACTTGCCTGACGCCAACTTTGTCGGCCCACTCGATGGGGCCCATCGGGTAATTGGCGCCGAGTCTCATAGCTGAGTCTATTTCCTGCGGTGCAGCTACCTCCTCCATTAGAGCGAACAGAGATTCGTTGATCACTTGACAGAGGATTCGTGGCATTACCATCCCAACGCGATCTTGAACGATTTCGATTTCCTTGCCGATCGATTGAAAGAACCTCGCGACGACTTCCATGGTCTCTTTCGGGGAAAACACAGTCGGAGCAACTTCGACAACAGATTTTTCTATGAGCGTTGGGAGAGCGCTAAACCCGATAAGTCTATGCCTTCCATTGATCCATCCAGCCTGTTCAGAAGCAGATACCGCCACAGAAGAACTCAAAATCGCGCTCGTAGCCGGGAGGGCCGCATCCAGTTTTTGAAGATTCTTCCTCTTGGCTTGAAGATCAGTATTTGTTAGTTCAATACCAAGCGAACTATTTTTCGGGACTGATTCAGATTTCTTGACGCCCGGGGCAAAGGAAGGCCTTGACGATGGTTCAACATTCCAGGAAAAAACGACGCCATAGCCGTGACGGGAACAAAGGTCGACGTAAGCTTCAACCAGTGGTGTCTCACCGGCGACATACACCCGGGTCCTTTCCGCTGTCTTTTTCGCAATTTGGGATTTCTTTTGACCGGACATTATTCCTACGTCTTCGATTCGTAATCATAGAATCCTCTTCCTGTCTTCTTTCCGAGGATTCCTGAGTCAACCATCTGTTTTTGAATAGGGTGCGGACGGTAACGGGGTTCCCCGAAGTATTGGTCGTACATGGATTGCGTCACGGAAAGGTTTATGTCGATCCCAATGAGATCCATCAGTTCAAATGGGCCCATTGCGAATCCGCCTATTGATTTGACAATACGGTCGATTTGCTCAACTGATGCAACATGCTCGCCTAAAAGTCTTAGAGATTCTCCATAGAATGGCCGCGCGACTCTGTTGACAATGAATCCAGGGGTATCCTTAGCCGAAACGGGAGTTTTGCCGATTTGTTTGACAAAAGCGGTCACCTTGTGGAAAACCTCATCGGATGTTTGCCGGGCACGAACAACCTCAACAAGCTTCATGATATGCGCCGGGTTGAAGAAATGCAAGCCAACGACCCGCTCGGGCTTCTTTGCGGCCGACGCAATCGCCGTTACGGAGAGCGATGACGTATTCGAGGCAAGGATCGTCGTTGGCTTGGCGTCGGACTCAAGGTGTTTAAAAAGATCTTTTTTGACCCTAAGGTCTTCAATAACGGCTTCGATGATGATCTCACTGTGTCCCAAATCTGAAAGCGTCGTCCTTGGATGGATTCTGCCAAAAGCCGCCGAAGACTGCTCTTGAGTGAGCTTTCCTTTTTGAACTCCAGTTTTTAAATCCTCTTTAATGCGCTCAAGAGCCCGGCGCAGGAGAATGTCGTTGATGTCGTAGAGGAGGACGTCGATTCCGGAGAGCGCAGCTACGTGCGCAATACCGGCTCCCATCGTTCCGGCACCGACCACACCAAGATGCTTGAACATGAAATGTCAAGAAGAGGAAGAATGTGGAGAGAACTTACTGAAATAGGGCCTGAAAAACAATACGAGGGAGGCTCTGCTTACTTTCCCATGAAGTGTGGTTGTCTTTTTTCGAGGAATGCCTTCACTCCTTCCTTGTGGTCTTCGGAGAGTGAGGCAATTTCCTGAATGTATGCCTCGTAGTCGAGGAGAGAATCCAGGTCTGATGAAAGGGACTTGTTGAGCGCGCGCTTGATAAGTCCAATGGATTTCGTCGGCGCTTGCGCCAACTTACCGGCAATTTCCATCGTTGTTTTCTCTAATTCCGCAGGGGGCACCACTTTGTTCACTAGTCCGACGCGTTCGGCTTCAATTGCAGAAACGTCGTTGCCGAGTGCTGCGTATTCAAAGGCTTTTGCCATCCCGACCAGTCTGGGGAGGAACCAATGAGACCCCGTGTCCGGAACTAGGGCGATGCGAATAAAGACCTCAATCAGTTTTGCCGTGTCGGCCATGATCCGCATGTCGCAAGCAAGTGCAATACTCATTCCTGCGCCCGCAGCCACGCCGTTGATCATCCCAATGACAGGCTTCTCCATTGAGCGCATTCGACGGATGATAGGATTGTAGCTTTTTTCCAGAGACTCCTTCAACGAACGTCGTGTTTCCTTTCCGGAGTGTTCCTTCAAATCCTGTCCGGAACAGAAGGCTTTGTCGCCTGCTCCATGGATAACCAAACAACGGATCTCGTCGTCCTTCTCGGCTTCTTTCAAGGCGTCGTTCAGTTCCTTCTTCATTTGTTCGTTGAAGGCATTGTAGACCTCGGGGCGATTGAGAGTGATCGTTCCCACGTTGTTTGCAGTCGTGCAGAGCAAGGTGATGAAATTCGGCATTATTCGTCCTTTTTCGAGTTTTCGAGGAGTATGATCTGGCCGTCAAAATCCGCTACAACAACACGCCTGTCATCCACAGGAGCGACGGTGTTTACTATTGTATTACTAATCTTGTGAACCCACATGACGCCACCGGTCTGAGCATCTAGCGCAAACACTGTTCCGTTCTTGTGTCCGAAGAAGACAACACCGTCTCTTTCGCTTGGCATCGATGGGTCAATATCATAGCCATATCCGCAATCTGAAGCCCACACCGGCTCCTGATCCCTTGACGTCGATGAAAAAGCGTAGAGCGTGTCGTTCATACATTTGGCGTAGACGCGGCTTCCGTCCACAGAGATGCCGAGGGCTTCTCGAACACGATATTTCTTGCTTCTCCAAATCTCATTGCCTGTAGCTACGTCGAGTGCAGTCATCGCTCTGTCCGGCGCCACGATGAAGACCCGGTTGTTGTGAGCAACGGGCCAACACGCAGCAGGGGAGAGGTTGAGCGTGGGCGTTCCGTTCGACCATTTCCATGCTAACGAACCATCCATAAGGTTCAAAGCGTAAAGATAAGTGTCCCACGCGCCGAACACAACTTTTCCCTGATAAACAAGAGGCTTTGTTTCTACAAATGCAGATATTCCGGAGAATTCCCATTGCAGGACGCCGCTGCGAAGATTCAGTGCCCGGAATTTTCCGTCGCTGCCCCCGATATAGACCGTTCCGCTGTGAATGACCGGAGCGGCAACAACTGGCGCGGAAGTTTGAAACTTCCAGATTGGTTTTCCGTTCGTCAATTCGAGACAATAGATCCAGCCGTCGGAAGAGCCAAACACAACTTTGTTGTCGGCTATTGCCGATGTTGAATAGATTGCCGCTCCGGTTTTGAAAGTCCATTGCCGTCTTCCGTCTTCCAACGAATAACATTCAACGGATCCGCTGCTATTGCCCAAGACCACCCTGTCCTTTGAGACGGCTGGCGCTGCTGCAATTGTGTATCCGGTACGAATCCTCCAACGAGACTGAACTTCTGGATATTTATTGTTTATAGAATGGTCCGGGCGTGAAAAGGACGTTGAGCTCGTGCTATGGTCAATGTTTTTGAGTGAAACCGCGTGCCACGGAAGCCGGGTTTCGATCCCTGTTATTCGTTCGAAAAAAAACATCGAATCGTCACGGACTTCAACAACGGTAAAACCGCCGACATCTTTACCTGCTCTCAAGTTCGATCGGCCCATAATTCCAGGGAGCCCTTCGAAGTCCATTTCTCTGTTGCTGTGTCCGTGTCCGACCAAGACTGCCCTCGTGTTGTGCCGTTTAAGCCGGTCGGTCATCTTGAACCAGTTATCGAGTCCCGTCGTGAGGGGATAGTGTGTAACAAAGAAAAGCGGCTGCCCTTGGTCTGGCATGTGTGCGAGAACGGAATCTGTCCACCGCAGGTCTTCGGGAGCAAAATGGCCGTCGCCCATTCGCATAACAGGGCCTCCTGAAGGCCGATGAACTTGAACCCAGCGTACTCGAAATCAAACCGGTCGGAACCGAATACTTGAGAGAAATTTGTACAGCCGGACTCCGACCATTTTGTGTCGTGGTTTCCGGGGATGATATGATAAGGCTTTTTCAGTTCGTCGAGGATTTTCTTTGCCGTGTCGAACTCGGCGTTCCACCCCAATTCGGTAATATCTCCGGACAAGAGAACAAACGACACGCTATCCATTGTGTTAAGATCACGTACAGAAGATCGCAAATCATCCGCGCCGGTCGAGCTGCCCACATGGGTATCGCTGAGCCATGCAAAAAAGAAGCGTGAATTCTGCGCGAATGAAAACGTGTAAAAAAAGAAAGCAGGGAGGAAGAGGAAGAGCGATCGCTTCATGAGCGGCTATTTTACAAGGATCATTCTCCTCGTTTCCACAAAGTTGCCTTGTTGCAACCTGTACAGATAAACTCCAGCGGGCAAAAGAGCCGCATTAAACACAGTTTCATAATGGCCGATGTTTTGTACAGTATTGAGTAGAGAGGCTACTTCTCTTCCAAGCAGGTCGAAGACTTTTAAGGAGACAAGACCCGGTTCAGAAAGATTGTAGCCAATGCGAGTTGTTGGGTTGAAGGGGTTCGGGAAATTCTGGTCGAGCGAAAACCTTATCGGCTGATTCCGGAATTCCCTGAAGGAAGTTGTGGAAAGAGAAAACTCCCAGGAATCATTGAAGAGACTGCCATCGGTACCGCTGAAAATGACCATCTTATTGCTGGACGGCACATAAATGGCGGCGTGGCCCTGACGAGGCGTTGGCTTGACAGATCCTTGACTTATTTGGGTCCATGAATTGTCGCTTAACGAGAATTGCCAGAGTTCGCCTGAAGGACCGGACGCTGTTTGGCCTCCGAACATGAAGACCTTCCCGTTTCCTGCGTATACCACCGACGAAAAATAGCGTGCATCCGGTTTTGTTGTTGGTGTCAGGTCCGTCCAATCAAACGAATCAACGTCAAGAGCCCAAATGTCGTCGAGTGGCCCGCTGCGTTGTCCGCCATACATAACCATCTTTCGTAGCTCGGGCGCAAAACAAACGCTGTGTAAACAGCGCAGGCCGGGAGTGATGCTTTTTGTTTGCTCCCGCCAAACTATGCTGTCCGTTTCGAAATACCATGTATCCTGAAACCTTCCACTTGAAGTGAATCCGGCGTAATTGACCAAACGGTTTTTTGATACGTCGTAAATGGCCCCAGTACCATATCGGGTGAGAGGCGCACCTGACACATTGCCGTTTGCCCAAAGTTGGATCCAGGCTGAATCCAAAAAGTTGAATGCCCAAACGTCATTGTAAAGACCTGAACCTTGGCCCGACCAGATCAGCATCCGGTTGAAACCGGTGTCGATCATCGCATTGTGTGAAAACCGGGCATCGGGAAGATTGCCCGTGGAAGGTGTCAACAACGACCAGGCGAGAGTGGAAAGACTCAGACTCCAGATGTCATTCTTGTTCCCCGTGGCGTCAACGCCGCCGAAGACGATCATCCTGTGTTGAAAAGGGTCGTATACAGCTGAAGCGTTTCTTCGAGCGGAGGGGTTGTTCGTCGTGGATAACTGCTTCCACGATTGAGCAAAAGCGCCGCCGGCGAAGAAAATGATATTAAGGATGACCAGGAGACTGACTTTTACGACCATCTACGCTTCCCAGTTTTGGATTATTCCGTTTTTCGCTTTTTAAATTTTTTCTTTTTTCCCGCGAACTTGTCAACAAATTCCCCCAGCAGTTTACGCCAGTCCTGATTCTGCGTCGGTGATTGTGGCGCAGGTTGAGTTTTCACATCAAGCCTGGCCAATGGCGAATAAGGCCTTGCAAAACGTTGATACGGTTGATGACGGCGGTCGACAGTTTTCCGTTTATCGTTGTGATGTCGACCTTGAAAGCCGCGACCCAACGGTCTCGGTCCTTGATGTTGACGATGCTGCTGAGGATAACGATGCCCCGGATGTTCTCTCTTCTCTTGCGGCGAATGCTGTACATGCGGTGGCGCCTCAGCCGCTTTTGCGTAGTCGAACCCGGGGAATTTCTTGAGTTCAAACCTTTTTGACGTGAAGTGTTCCAGTTTTTTCAAGTGCTTGATTTCATCGCGCCCTACAAATGTTATGGCGTCTCCCGTTGCTGACGCACGCCCGGTTCGACCGATGCGGTGGATGTAGTCTTCGGGAAAAGAAGGAATGTCGTAATTGACAACGTGAGAGATGCCGTCGACATCGATGCCGCGGGCTGCGACATCCGTTGCGACGAGCACTCGAAAGTGTCCCTGCTTAAACCCAGCTAATGCACGCTGGCGTTGCGCCTGAGTTCTGTTCGAGTGGATGGCCACAGATTTTATCCCTCGTCTTTCGAGTCTATGGGAGATTTTATCTGCTCCATGTTTTGTCCGCGAGAAGACAAGCACTGAGTCCATCTTTTGTGTATCAAGCATGTGAAGCAACAGCTCAAGCTTCTTTTCCTGGGGCGCCGAGTAGAAATGTTGGTTCACGGATTGGATAGGCGTTCTTTGTTCCCCGATCTCAATAAGTGTCGGATGTTTCTGGATTGCAGACATCAACTCTCGCACGGGCTTGGAAATCGTTGCGGAAAACATCAGCGTTTGACGTTCTCGTGGAACAAAGGATACAATACGTCTGACGTCCTGAATGAACCCCATATCGAACATCCGGTCTGCTTCGTCAAGCACAAGGACCTCGACCTTCGAGAGATTCAGGCTCTTTCTTTGAAGGTGGTCGAGTAACCGCCCCGGTGTTGCGATGACGATATCGATACCGCGATGCAAATGTCGTAATTGATTCTGCATATTTGTGCCGCCGTAAATCGCCAGAGTACGAGGGTGGAGAAAACGACCATAGGTCGAAATCGAGTCCTCGATTTGTTGAGCGAGTTCCCGCGTCGGTGTTAGGATAAGAGCCCTGATATGGTACTCTCGTTTCTGCGCTTCTGTACGTTGGTCCAAGCGGTGAAGAATCGGCAGGACGAAGGCAGCTGTTTTCCCTGTCCCTGTTTGTGCCGTGCCGATGATGTCTTTGCCGGAGAGCGCGATTGGTATCGCGCGGGACTGGATTTCAGTTGGAGCAGTATATCCGGTGGCAAGAATACCTTGCACGAGCTGGTCGGCAAGGCCTAGTGTTTTGAATGGCATGATGAATCCTTTACTAAAGTTGACTCGCTGCTTGCGATGCAGTTAGCGGTCGAAGGATTCGGGCAAATTGCGATCAAGGAAGCGTGTCGTGTTTCCGCTTCCGAGTTGTCCGCTGTTTTTTTTGTTGCGGAGAAGTTCTTGGTCAGATGCGGGGCTGCAAAATTGCAACGTTGAAAGATACGAACAATTCCAGCGAGTTCCTACTGTATTCTTT
>CAYNRS010000015.1:8545-12301 GCA_964399565.1 uncultured Ignavibacteriaceae bacterium | reverse complement strand
AAAAGCTTTTTGCCGGGGAAATCTCTCCTCTTGAAGAATCATAAGTAGAAGAAGAATTGCGCTTGAAATAAGAAATCGAAGCGATGCGGCAAACAGAGGAGGTACACTTGTCAAGCCTACTTTGATTGCAAGCCAGGTGGACCCCCAGATGAGACATACAATAGTAAGACCTATCGATAACGCAGCTCGCCCGGGCGCACCGGTACTCACAGGGCCTCCCTTTCTGTTTAGTCTTCCAGTTTGTTGATCACTAAACCTGACAGAAGTTTCGGGTAGAAATACGTCGATTTCTGAGGCAAGGTGAAACCCGACTTCGCAACCCTTCGCACTTCCTGAATCTGAGTAGCATTCATCAGAAATGCAAGCTGGCCTGAGCCCTTCCAAACCGACTTAATGCACTCTTCAACGGATTTCACATATTCGAGGTTAACCTTTTTCTCTTGCGCTTGAATACTGACACCAAGCACATCCTTCAAAAGAAGTGAATGCAGGAGCGTAACATCCAGGTCTTTGACTTCCGGCGGGAGGGTTTCCTTGACAATCTCCGCAGCTGTCAGGGTTGGCTTGAGGCTTAGTAAATAGAAAAGCGGGTCGTCCTTTATTAGGACCCCGAATGAGCGAGTTGAAGACGAAGACAATGCCGCCAACAAGGCGTGCGGTTCCCTCAATTCCCGGATCACAAAATACTCCGAGACTTGTTTTATGAACTTTGCCGCATCGAATGCACTCAACGAATGGACAATGCGGTGGGTTGGTAGAATGACCAGACCTTCGTCGTCGAGATTCGTGAAGAACATCATAACGTAGTTGTACAACTCATTGCCTGTATGCTTCGTGTTCTGAGATCGCATGAGATCTCTGTACGCAAGAGCGGTCTCATAGCGGTGATGCCCGTCGGCAATGAGGAGCTGCTTATCCCGCATGGATGATTCCACGTCGACGATCGCCCGAGCGTCCACGAGCTTCCACAGCTTGTTCTGAACATCCTCGAACAGAACATCGATAAAGGGAGAGGTTTTTACATGATTTGCCAATATGCTGTCGACGAGCTTTTTGGAGTCGGAGTAAAGAGAGAACACCTGGCTGAAATTGGCATTTGTTGCCTTGAATAGCCGGAATCGATCTTCGCGCGGCTTTGCAAGTGTCTTTTCATGAGGCAGGATAATTCCCTTTTCAAATTCTTCAAGCCGGCACAACGCAATAAACCCTTTCCTCGTGATTTGTTTTCCATCATCGTCGTCAAAAATCTGGTGCAGGATATAGATAGCTGGCTTTTTGTCCCTCACCAGGACTGTTTGATCTTGCCACTCGACAAATCGTTGTGCGGCCGACAAATATCTGTCGTCTTCTCTTCCCAAAATAAGCCGTACAACATTGAAGGGACTGCGGTCATAAAGATGGGACTGTTGAGTCTCGGAGATAACGTCATACGGAGGTGCGACGACATCCTGGATCTCAACTTTTGCCGGATTGTAACAATGACCCCGAAAAGCCCTGATCTCAGCCATTCTTGTCGACTCCGTATCCGAACCGCTTCAGCAGTGTTTCGTTCTCGCGCCATTTCTCCTTCACTTTTACTCGAAGCTCCAGGTAAACCGGCCGGCCAAGAAACTGCTCAATCTCCACGCGGGAAAGCTGTCCTATCTTCTTCAAGGCCTCACCCTTATTGCCAATGAGTATGCCTTTTTGGGACTCTCTCTCAACGACGATGTTCGCGCTCACATACGTTTTTCCTTTTGCCCTTTCTTTGAATTCTGTAATCTCGATCGCCGTCGAATACGGTACTTCATCACGATAGTATTCAAAAACCTTCTCGCGTATCAATTCACAAACAAAAAAACGTTCCGGATGTTCACTAACGACATCTTCCGGATAAAGCGGCGGGTGCTCTGGCAGATAGCGGATCAAGGTTTTCAGAAGCTCATCCAGATTCTCTTTCTTGAGAGCAGAGACAGGAATTATCTCTTTGAACATCCCCATCGATGAGAACGATTCGATAACAGGAAGAATTTCGGGACGGTGCAGAGTGTCCATCTTGTTGATGACAAGGAGAATCGGCTTTTGCGCTCCTCTGGTGGCGACGATATCGCGCACCTCTTGCGGAAGTTCCGTCCGGTGGGTAGGTTCCGTGAGCACCAGGATAGCGTCCGCGTCAGCCAGAGCGCTCTGAGCGTGGCCCATCATCTTCTCTTGCAGGAGGTACTTTGGCCTGATGAGTCCCGGCGTGTCGAGAAAAATGACCTGGGCATCATCCGTGTGCAAAATACCGAGGACTCGCTGGCGAGTCGTCTGCGGCTTCTTGGTCACAATAGAGAGCTTCTGCCGGAGAACCGCGTTCATGAGAGTGGATTTGCCAACGTTCGGCTCTCCGACAATGGCAACATACCCGGTTCTAAAATTTCCAACCCGTTCTGTGGTCATAGAAAACAAAAAAGTTCCGCGAACATCTCGGAACTCCCCGCATGTGAATCAATTCCCGACTTCTTCAGATAGCCTCTTCGCCTGATTCCTCTGTCCGAATTCGGATGACATCGTCGATGGGGTAAATGAAGATCTTTCCGTCCCCAACCTCACCGGTTTTTCCCACTTTGACTATGGTGGAGACAATTCTCTCCACCATGGAATCTTTTGCAATAATTTCGAGCTTTATCTTCGGGAGAAAGTCTATTTTGTATTCCGACCCGCGGTACACTTCGGTGTGCCCCTTTTGACGGCCGTATCCCTTGACTTCTGTCAACGTCATCCCCCGAACTCCCATTTCCGAAAGTGCTTCGCGCACATCATCAAGTTTAAACGGACGGATAATCGCTTCAATCTTCTTCATAAAGATAATCTTGTGTGATTCAATCCATCAATCCAATAATCCAATAATCACTGCCTGCCGGCAGGCATTAATCCTTATTGCTTTTTCCACGATTACGCACCGTGACAGTTTTTGTATTTCTTTCCGCTCCCACATGGACACGGTTCGTTCCGGCCGATTTTCTCGGCTACGCGAATCTGCTGCACTTTCTGCGCCGGTTGGCTTTGACCCGCGCGTGCAGGTATTTGACCGCCTTGAGTTGCTCCGGCGGGTATCGGCTCACGATTTGCCATGAACCCGGACCCTTGCGCAGACTCATGCGTCATGACAATATCCTCTCTCCGCAGGGGGCGACGTCCTCGCTGGACTGGCAGTTGTTCAGGCCTTTCAGGATACAACTTGAAAACAAGCCCGATCACTTCGTCTTCAATCAAATCCATGAGCTCCATGAACATCTTGAATGATTCACCTTTGTACTCCAGCAGCGGGTCTTTTTGGCCATATCCGCGCAAATGAATTCCTTCTTTCAAATCGTCCATTTCCCGCAAATGGTCGCGCCATTTAGCGTCGATCACTTGCAGCATCACCATCTTTTCCAGAGTGCGCATCATCGCCGGGCTCAGTTGATCTTCTTTCCGACGATAGAAATTCTCGGCAGACTTCACAATTTCCTGACTGATACCCTCTTGCCCTAATTGCTGAAACTGCTCCGGAGTTAATTCCAGGTCTGCCAGGAGTTTCGAACGCACTTCGAGCTTCAACCCCTGAATGTCGCCTTCAGGATAGAACCGTTGCGCGATTTTATCGGCGATGTCACGCACCATCTCAAAAATATCGTCGCGGAGTCTTTCTCCAAGCAACGCATGACGCCGGCGGGAATAGATCACTTCCCTCTGCTGATTCATCACGTTGTCATATTCGATAAGCTGCTTGCGGATTTCGAAGTTGTGGGT
>CAYNRS010000015.1:6632-8535 GCA_964399565.1 uncultured Ignavibacteriaceae bacterium | reverse complement strand
GTCATATTCAAGCAGGCGTTTTCGAATTCCAAAATTATTCTCCTCAACCTTCCGCTGTGCTCTTTCAACAGACTTCGTAATCATCGGGTGTTGAATGACTTCTCCCTCTTCAAGTCCCATCCTTTCCATGATTCGGGCTATGCGTTCGCTGCCGAACAGACGCATCAAGTCATCCTCGAGCGAAAGATAGAAGAGAGACGAGCCTGGATCCCCCTGTCGCCCGGCGCGACCTCTCAGCTGTCGGTCTATGCGGCGGGCTTCATGCCGCTCAGTGCCCACAATGTGAAGCCCCCCAAGTTCCCTCACTCCCGGACCAAGTTTGATATCCGTTCCTCTCCCTGCCATGTTGGTCGAAATCGTCACTGAACCCGGCAAACCCGCGTGGGCCACTATTTCCGCCTCGCGTTGATGTTGTTTTGCATTCAGGACATTATGCGGAATCCCCTTCCGCTTCAACATTCGGCTGATGGTCTCGGACACATCGACGCTCGTCGTTCCCACAAGCACCGGCCTGTTGATCTTTCGCATTTCTTCGATTTCGTTCATGACAGCGTTGTATTTCTCGCGCTTTGTTTTATACACCTGGTCGTCATGGTCGGCGCGAACCATCGGTTTGTTCGTCGGAACAACAATAACGTCCAGCTTGTAAATTTCGAAGAACTCGGCTGCCTCGGTTTCTGCAGTTCCCGTCATTCCGGCGAGCTTCTTGTACATCCGAAAATAATTCTGTAACGTCACCGTCGCCAGCGTCTGCGTATCTCGCTCAACCTTGACTCCTTCCTTCGCTTCGATAGCCTGATGAAGCCCTTCGGAATATCTTCGTCCCTGGAGCAAACGTCCCGTGAATTCATCCACGATCATGACCTTACCATCCTGCACGACATACTCGACGTCTTTTTCATACAAACAGTAGGCCTTGAGCAGCTGGAGAATCGTGTGAATGCGGTCATTACGCTCTGCAAACAGCTTATTGATTTCATCCTTCTTGTGTTGCTTCTCCTCGACGGAAAGATTGCCGTTTCCTTCGATCATGCTAAACTCGGTCCCAATATCGGGGATAACAAACAGCTCTTTGTCGTGGCCGGGGTACATCTGAGCGAGAAATTCTCTTCCTTTCTCGGTCAGGTCGATGACGTGAGACTTTTCATCGATCGAAAAATAAAGCTCATCGTCGATCTCGTGCATGCGGGCGGAATTGTCCCTGAGGTAGTCTTTCTCCGTTTGCTGGACAAGCGATTTGTTCGATGGTTCAGAGAAGATCTTCAGGAGCTTGTTGTTTTTTGGAAGGCCTCGTTGCGCCCGGAGCAGAAGAATACCCGCTTCCTCCTTCTTGGATTGTCCAAGCAACATTTCGGCATCCGAAACGACCTTCGCGACGAGGCTCTGTTGAGCTTTGTGGATTCGTTCGACATACGGCTTCATCTCGTCAAACTTGTGTTCCTCCGCCTCCACAGGGCCGCTGATAATGAGGGGCGTCCGAGCCTCATCGATAAGAACCGAGTCCACTTCATCGACAATGGCATAGTTGTGGCCACGTTGAACCATTTCTTCAGCAGTGACCACCATATTGTCTCTCAAATAATCGAAGCCAAACTCGTTGTTTGTTCCGTAAGTAATGTCAGCCGCGTAGGCTGCTCTTCGCTGCACCGCGTCCATATGCTGGAGAATACACCCCACCTTCAGGCCGAGGAATTCATAGACTTTGCCCATCCATTGGCTGTCGCGCTAGGCAAGATAGTCGTTGACAGTGACGATATGCACCCCGCGACCCGGCAAGGCATTCAGGTATGTCGGTAACGTCGCCACAAGCGTTTTTCCTTCCCCAGTCGCCATTTCCGCGATCTTGCCTTGATGCAAGACCACTCCGCCCATCAACTGAACATCGAAGGGCACCATATCCCAC
>CAYNRS010000015.1:0-6622 GCA_964399565.1 uncultured Ignavibacteriaceae bacterium | reverse complement strand
AGCAAACGCTTCGGGGAGGATTGCCCTTAAAGACCCCTCGATCTTCTCGTCCAGGCCCTTGTTGAGTTCATCGAGCTGATTATAGATTTGTTCCCGTTCGTTGTATGACAGGTCTTCCTGTAACGAATCACGAAGTGATGAAATTTGAGATTCGATCTCTCGTGTCTGTTCTTTAACACGAGCCCTGAATTCCTCGGTTTTTCCGCGGAGCTCATCGTCACTGAAACGAGACATTTCCGTGCCGTGTTGATTGATTTCTCCGACGTACGGCTGGAGGAGTTTTATGTCACGCTCGTGTTTAGAGCCGAAAAGCCTTTTGAAAAACTGGAGCATCGAAATTTTTTCTGAAAATATGCGAAATTTGAGGAGCAATATACCCTTTTTTTGAAGACCAATCAAGGAAACCTCTGAAGAGATTCCTCGGAAACGATGTTGAATTTCAAATCAATTCATCCAACATTTGGCGTGATGAAACGAGCACTCGAGCCTTTGTTGATCCTTCTCGTTGCCGGATGTACAGGGGTAAGCACTCTTTCCCCTCCGTCAAATCCGCTCGAGCGGTTGAAATACGATATTGACCTCGCGCTTGCAGATTCACTTTTCGTTCCCGCCCGAGCGAGTGTTAAAGTTGTATCGCTAGAAACGCGTGAGGTGTTGTACGAACGCAGCAGCAAGGCACTGATGAGACCAGCGTCGAACATGAAGCTGCTCACTTCTTCGGCCATTCTTCACTTCCTGGGCAAAGACTTTCAATTTCGGACGTCTGTCTACATCGATACGACCATTATCGATGGAGTTCTTTATGGCAACATCTATCTGAAAGGCTTTGGAAATCCGGACCTGAAAACTTCCGACCTCGACACCCTGTCACAAATCATCAAACGGATGGGCATCTTGACTATCAGCGGTGATGTCATCGGCGACGTGTCGTACTTCGACGATGAATATTGGGGAGCGGGTTGGATGTGGGACGACGAGCCAGACGCTGATGAGATGTTCATTTCTCCCCTTTCTGTTAACGACAATTGCGTCCGCGTCAAAGTTGAGCCAGGATTGTTTGCCGGGGACTCAGCAAGAGCCAGCGTCGACCCGCCGACGAATTACGTGCTGCTTGTGAATTTTGCCAGAACCGTCAACGATACGGTCCTGCAACCACTCAAGATCACTCGATTATATAAGGAACGGTCGAATATTATTATCATTGACGGCCAGATTCAGGCTGGATCGCCGCCCGAAGAGGAGCAAATAAGTGTGTGGAAACCCGAGCTCTACGCCGCTGAACTCTTCAAGGAAACCCTTCAAAGGAACGGGATCCTTGTCCGCGGGAGATCAAGGATCGGTTTTGTCGATAGCCTTTCCCGGGAGGCAGCATTCCACATTCAGCCCATGGATTCGGTGGTCGTCAACCTCAACAAATCAAGTGACAACCTTGCCGCAGAGAACGCATTGAAAACCCTGGGGGCCGTCAGACGCGGAATTCCCGGAAGCGCCAGGAATGGAGTGTTTGAAGTGAACACGTTTCTCGCATCATTCGGCATTGACACATCGGCCTATCTGATGGCTGACGGATCAGGAGTTTCACATTACAACCTCCTCACTGCCGAAATGCTGGTACAACTCCTCGAAGGTATGTATCAACGCCATGATCTCTTTCCGCTGTTTTACAGCTCGCTCCCGATTGCCGGCGTTGATGGCACTCTCCGCGGCAGGATGAAAGCCACTTCTGCTGAGGGGAACTTGCGTGCAAAGACAGGCACGATCGGCGGTGTCAGCTCGCTCACCGGCTATGTGCGGTCACGCGACGGTGAAATGCTCGCCTTCTCCATGATGATGCAGAATTTTATCTCGCCAAGTCGGTACTATCGCCAGGTTCAGGATGACATCGGAACATTGCTTGCGCGATTCTCAAGAAAGAAACTGACTCCTTCACCAACACCTTGAACGCGTTGTTTGCTTCTCGCGCCAGTTTTCTCTAAGTTGGCTCTGCATGTTTGAAAAAAAAATCGCCCCGCTTCTGCTACTTACTTTTGTTGCCTGCGACCAGCGCCAGCAACAGCCCGTCCCACAACAGCAAATGAAGTCTCTGGAGCCATTGGTCGTCGCACCTGTTTTTGACGCGCAACAGGCCTATCGCTTTCTAACCTCGCAGACCGACTTTGGACCGAGAAACCCCGGCTCGCAAGGCTACAGGAAATGCCTCAGGTTTCTTCAGGACGAGATGGCAAAGTACGCAGAGATTGTTTTCCTGCAGGAATTCACGCATACGAATTTCAAGGGCGAAACATTGAAATATGCGAACATCATCTCACAATTCAATCGGGATGCCATTGTCCGGGTCTTACTCACCGCACACTGGGATACGCGGCCGTGGGCCGACAATGATTCGGACCCGTCAAACCACGAGAAGCCAATACTTGGCGCGAACGACGGCGCAAGCGGTGTAGCTGTCCTTCTGGAAATTGCCCGGCAAATGAAAAGAAACGCTCCGCCGATAGGAGTGGATATTGTTCTCTTTGACTGCGAAGATGTGGGGAGACACGGAGACCAAAGGTCTTACGCCGTAGGCTCTCAACATTTTGCAAAAAACCGGCCAAAAGAACTCAACCCCAGGTTTGCGGTTAACCTGGATATGGTTGGTGACAAAAACCTGACGATCCCCCGCGAACAGAATTCCGACCGCTATGCTCCGACAATCATGGACCTTATTTATTCGACGGCAAAAGAACTCGGCGTTTCAGAATTTGTCAACGGAGTCGGTGAAGAAATTTTCGACGACCACGTCCCTTTGAATGAGGCCGGGATCCCGGCTGTGGATCTCATCGATTTCAACTACCCGGACAACTCCAACCGGTTCTGGCATTCCCTTGAAGACACTCCTGATAAATGTTCGCCGCAAAGCCTGGAGGCAGTGGGGAAAGTCCTCCTCTCCATTCTTTACAAGAAACAAATCACGTATTAGTCATGAACAACACAACAACCTCTTTCGGACTTTACGAAACCTTTCGTATTCTTGTGCCCGGCTTCTATTTTGCCACTCTCTTGTTCTTTTTTGTTGTTGCTCTTTTTCCACACTTTGGCATTAACATTGCCCAGGGAGAACAAACAGTGTTACTCTTTATCTGCCTCGCTATTGTTTCAGGCCTGACAATGTATGCCAAAGAAACAACAAAACGACGAAAAGCCTTTCAAGAGAACCAGCCGAGCGCATTCCTGGTGAACAAAGCCCGAACAATGTCGAAGATTCAACCATTGGAGGACTCTGAAGCGCAGCGGCTTTATTTTTATATGCTCAATAACTTCATGCCGGCAGTTTTCCATGAGAAGATCTTCTTTTTCGGAACCGTCTACCACATCATGATCCTTGTTCGTCGGACGTCTTTCTGGTTTGCAGTAGCTTCGGCGGCCGCTATTGCCATTCTGGTTTCCATGGGAACAAACCTCAATGAGCAACAACTCCTGACCACCTTCACGGTCATTGTTTGGGTTGTTTACCTCCTGAATGTCCGCTACAACAAGGCCGATCGTAAGATGCAGGAAAATTACCGTGATCAGATCTTCTGGCTCGAAATGAACAATGACCTTGTTGAACAACTCCTTCGAAAGCGCCGACCTTCGTGAAACAGCACGCCAATGAAAGCGCGAGCCTGGATTGAACTCGGCCTGCAATTGCCATTCTCGTATCAGGACCTTCTTACCGGACAACTCGCAGCAATAGGTTTCTCTGGATTCCTTCAGGATGACGGACATCTCGCCTGTTTTACGCCAAAAAGGAGATGGACTGGCTCCCTTAGACTTCGATTGCAAAACATCCTCAAACGATTTGGAACAGAGTTCCCGGAACTGAACGTTCGCTACAAACAGAGAATCTCAAAGGAACGAAACTGGAACAAAGCGTGGGAGGATTCAGTCGGCGTCGTCCATGCTACCGACAGGATTACTATTAAGCCATCTTGGAGAAAAACACGAATTCGAGATAAGCATGGTATTCTTATACAGATCGATCCGAAAATGTCGTTTGGGACGGGACACCATGAGACTACCAGGCTAACGCTGCGGCTCCTGCAGGAACACCTCCAGCCCCGCTCATCAGTTCTCGATTTCGGGTCGGGGACTGGAATTCTCGCAATTGCAGCTGCAAAACTCGGCGCGCAATCTGTGCTGGCCGTGGACAACGACGAATGGGCAACGTCCAACGCCAAAGAAAATGTCCGAAAGAACCGTTTGGTAAAGAGAGTCCGGATTCTCAAAGGAAACGCAAAACGAATTCCGAACAAAGCTTTTGATTTGATTGTTGCGAACATCGACCTACTGACAATTCTTCAATCTCTGCGAACTTTGCTCAAACACCTGCGGCCGCAAGGAGTTTTGATTCTCTCCGGACTCTTGTTGGCTGACCTTCCCGCCCTCTTTCCAAAACTGTCCAAGCTCCGGCTTGTTCAGCTGCAACTGATTGCGGAAAATGAGTGGGTCGCCCTTTCCTTTGTCAGAAGTCGATGAGACTCACTTCGATTGACATCGGTACGAACACGATTCTCATGCTCGTCGCCGATGTTGATTCTGAACATCGGTTGAGCGTGGTTCGGGACGAACATGTGATCGCTCGATTGGGCAAGGGTGTCGACGCAAACAGGATGATTCTCCCCGACACGTTTGAACGAGTTCTCGGCTTTCTCCGAAAGCTCAAAAGCCTTTCAGATGAATCAGGATCACAGAGAATAATAGCACGAGGGACCAGCGCTCTGCGGGACGCTAAAAACCAGGCAGAATTCATTCAATTCATCAACAAGACCCTCGGGTTTGAAATCTCTGTCCTTACTGGAGAGGAGGAAGCTGAGCTGACCTATATCGGCGCCGTTTCGGATCTTTTGCAGGAAGGAAACAACATGAATTTCGGCGTGCTCGACATCGGTGGGGGAAGCACGGAGCTCATCAGCGGCACAAACCTGGAAGTAAAATCAAAACAGAGTTATGACATTGGAAGTGTCCGTCTAACAGAGAGGTTTCTGAAAATGTCGCCGCCATCGTCGTTGGATGTCAGTCAAGCACTAAGCCTCATAAGATCAGAAACATCCCGGTTCGCGTCTCTTTCGAACACAGCAAAGTTGATTGGCGTCGCAGGCACCCTGACCACTCTTGCTGCGATCGACCTCAATCTTGCGACATTTGACCGGGAAAAAGTCCATAATCATCTTCTCACGCTTGACGCGGTAATCACAATTTTCAATCGATTAAGGATAAAAACATTGTCTGAACTTCAATCTATTCCACAAATTCTCCCCGAGCGCGCCGATATTCTCCTTGCGGGGATATTAATCCTGATGGAAACGATGAAGCAATTGAATGCAAACGAGATTATGGTAAGTGACAGAGGTTTGCGGTATGGAATCTTGCTGCAGGAACTGCGGAAGTCGAACCCCTAGCGGGAAGCAGCGTGTTTCATGGTGCCGACAACCTCATGAAGAGCGTCAACGGCGTAGTGAATGTCTTCCTCAATCGTTCCCCTTCCCATCGAGAACCGAATCGTTGCTTTTGCGGTATCAGGATCCCTTCCCATCGCCAGGAGGACATGAGATGCTTGCATGCTGCCGGAGGAGCAAGCTGACCCGCTTGTCACAGCCACTCCTCTCAGATCCATCCCGACAATAAGGGCGTCTCCATCGACGCGATTGTTTTTCGAATCGAATGACACGCTTACGATCTGAGGAAGGGACAACTCTCGATGTCCGTTCAACATGATCCCATCGAATTCTGAAAGAAGTCTCTTCCTAAAAACCTGTCTGAGCCTCTCGTATTTCGAAGCAACAACATTTCGTTCCTTCACCGCAATTTGAGTCGCTACTGCAAACCCCCTTGCCAGCGGCACATTTTCTGTTCCGGCTCGCCTGTTGTTTTCCTGTGCTCCTCCATGAAGAATCGGTTCAATCTTCATCCCTTTGCGAACATAAATGGCACCAATCCCCTTGGGGCCGTACATTTTGTGCGCCGAAAGTGCAATGAAGTCCACTCCCAACTCGTTGACATCTACTGCTATCTTCCCCAGGGATTGAACTGCGTCGGAATGAAACGCAATTCCATTCTTCTTTGCAACCTGTCCAATCTCCCTGATTGGTTCGATTGTGCCAACCTCGTTGTTCGCATGCATTACCGAAATGAGCCACGTGTTCGGCCTGACAGCCTTTTCAACGTCTGCTGGATCGACCATCCCATCCTTGTCAACGGGCAGAACGGTGACCTCGCACCCATGTTCTTTCAACCAGTCCGCAGTGTGAAGCACAGCATGATGTTCCACGGCGCTGACGATGATGTGGTTTTTGTCTTTACTTTGGGAAGTGAAACAAACGCCTTTCAGAGCGTGATTGTCGGCTTCAGTTCCCCCGCTTGTGAAGAAAACCTCGTCATATCGTGCACCTATGGATTTCGCGATCTGTTCGCGGCTCTCTTCAAGCAGGACCTTTGCTTCACGGCCAAAGGAATGAATGGACGAAGCGTTGCCAAAATTCTCCTGGAGTGTCTGTTGCATCGCCTCAATCACTCGCGGATCAAGAGGCGTCGTTGCGGTATGGTCGAGATAGACTCTCTTCATTGCGCCATCAATATACCACCAAGAGAAGAAATAAAAAAG
>CAYNRS010000014.1:0-12344 GCA_964399565.1 uncultured Ignavibacteriaceae bacterium | reverse complement strand
CGTTTCTTGCCTGATATTTTCCACAGTGGCAATCCGGAGCGGGAAATTTCTTGATGTTCAAGGCATTTCCGTATACATTAAAAATCCAAATTTCTTCATGTTTGAACGTGTGCTGTCTTCCTACAGAGGAATGAATGGAACATAAGAAAACTAATCGCATCGTTGCTGTCTCCGTATTCTTCATCTCTATGATCGCGTATGTTCGCACGATCTCTCCCACAGTCGTTTTTTGGGATGTTGGCGAGTTTTGCGCCGCCGCGTTTTCGCTCCAGGTGCCGCATCCTCCTGGTGCTCCACTCTTTCTTCTCATCGCGAGAATTTTTTCACTCGTACCGTTCGTGGACGATATTGCCGTGCGGATGCATATGATTTCAGGAATGTCGAGCGCTTTGACATGCATGTTTGTCTACATGATCATTGTCCGCCTGATTACCGATTGGCGCGGAATTCCTGCAACAGTGGCCGATAAAGTCATCGTCTACGGATCCGCGTTCGTTGGAGCTCTCTCTCTCGCCTTCAGCAAGACATTCTGGTTTAATGCAGTGGAGGCGGAGGTTTACGGTCTCAGCATGCTGTTTGTCAGCGTTATCATCTGGCTTTCCCTTCGGTGGTATGACCGCGCCGACTGGGAGCGCAGCGACGTCTACCTGCTGTTTATTGCATACCTGATCGGCCTATCTGTTGGTGTCCACCTGCTTGCAATTCTCACACTCTACGGTGTCATGCTCATTGTTTATTTCAGGCTCCATGAGGTCAGGCTCTCATCGTTCCTCTTTTCAATGACCTCCGGGGTCTTTGCCCTCGGGACTGTTCTTGTCATGCTCATGTCTGCGGTCCAAAGTTCCCCTTCGCCGGATGGGTCGCCGAACGAAATCTCAAGGATGTTGCCAATGTTGTTTGGAGTTCTCGTGGTGCTTGGAGTGACGTATTTTACCGTCGGCAAGAGTCTCTTCAATCGGTCGTCTTTCTGGTTTGGCGTCATTTCTCTTCTTGTCTTCGGAACAGTGTACCCGGGCATCGTGAAGGAGTTTCCGTCGCTGCTCGATGGTGAGTTTCAGGGGAAACGCATAGAAATTTTTTCTGTTGTTCCTTACCTCGCCATTGGCGGAGCTCTCGCCGGGATATGGTATTCGACAAAGTTGAAGAAACGGGTCTGGAACGTCTCATTGCTGGCGTTTCTCTTTATCGTGCTCGGATATTCAACGTATCTGCTGGTGTACATCCGTGCGAATGCCAAACCCCCGATGAACGAAAACGACCCCAGCACCATCACGCGCCTCGTGTCATATCTGAACCGCGAACAGTATGGAAGCGCGCCCATCATCCAGCGTCGTTGGGACAGCGATCCGGAAAAGAGGTCGATCGCACAGCAGTATTCCAGCGATTGGGATTATCTTCTCCGCTACCAGTTGAACCACATGTATGTCCGCTATTTTGGCTGGAATTATGTCGGAGCCGAGGGAGACTGGAAAGACGCGGGCGTCGACTGGAAGAAACTGTACGGAATTCCGCTGCTCCTCGGACTTGTCGGCGTGTGGTTCCAATACAGAAAAAGTCCGAAAATGTGGTTGGTGACGACAGTGATGTTCATCCTGATGGGTGTCGTTTTGGCATTGTATCAGAACCAGCAAAACCCCCAACCCCGTGAACGCGATTATTTCTACGTGGGCTCCTTTATGATCTTTTCCATCTGGATCGGCATCGGGATTGTCGGCGTCATCGATACGTTGAAAGAAAAGCTCGCTGAAAAGAATAGCTCGCTCGCTTCGTATGGCGTGCTGGCGCTTGCGTTCGTGTTTGTTCCTGTGAATATGGTCATCGTGAACTCCCGCGAAGCGGATCGCCGGGGGAACTTTGTCGCTTGGGACTACTCCTACAATTTGCTGCAAAGCTGCGAACCCGATGCGATTCTCTTCACCAACGGTGATAACGATACTTTCCCACTCTGGTACCTGCAGGATGTTGAGGGAATTCGGCGGGATATTCGCATCGTGAACCTGAGCCTTCTGAACACAAACTGGTACATTAAACAACTCAAGAACGAGGAGCCGTACGGGGCAAAGAAGGTTCCCCTTAGCGTCGCCAACGATGCGATTGACAACCTCAACGTGACGCGCTACGAGCCGCGTGTGGTGGAGCTGTCGGTTCCTCCGGATATCATTCAGCAATACTCCGTCGAGGACACGAAAGTCACGCTCGACACGTCAATCACCAGGCGCGGCGTGCTTTCCTTCTATATGCCTCATACGATGGAGTTCCAAAACATCAAAGCCCTGCGCGTCCAGGATATCATGGTGTACGACATCGTTCGCACTTCAGCCTGGCGCAGGCCTGTCTATTTTGCCATGACGGTTTCCCGCGACGGCATGATTGGGTTACATGAGTATCTTGAGATGGAAGGATTAGCGCTGAAGTTGACGTTGAAGAAAGGTCAGGATATCTGGCAGACGTTGAACGAGCGAAAGCTGAAGGCCAATTTGTACTCGGAGGTGGTTGAGCCCTCAAAGACATGGAAACCGGGCTTTCTCTGGCGCGGACTTCGCGACAGTACAACGTATTTTGACGAAGATGTGCGAAGATTGATGACGAATTATCGAAGCATCTTTCTCTCGCTTGCCGTTTATTATACAAACATGGTGAATCAGCCGAAAGAGGCAGTCCGCGCGCTGGATCGAATGGAAGAAATCATGCCCCGTCGTGTCCATCCTGTTGACTACTTCACGAAGGTGCGTTTTTCAACCATGTATACTATGGCCGGGGAAACCGAGAGGTCTCATCAGCTATCGGAAGAAGTGGTCGCAGAGTTGAAAATGGTGGTCGATCGGGGCGTGAATGAGCCGCTTTCACAGACGAACCCTTACATTCTCTTGTTCTTCACGTATCTCGATTTAGGACGATTTGAAGAGGCGGATAATATTCTCTCCGTCATTAAGTCGGCATACAACCAGCAGGGGATTGACGCCGTGGTCGCTCAACTTCGCGGTCAATTGGAAAGCCGGAAGATTTCGGCAAAGACAACGATCGAAACGAACAAAGCCGGTAATCCAAAATAGCCACTCGCTCAGATTTGCAGCCTACCATCAGAACCTTGCGACGGGGAGTCTCGCAAGACCAACAAGGACGTGTTTCTCTTCAAAGCCAGCAAAAGAAGCGGCCAAACAAATCGCTGCGAATCCTCATCTTCAACTGGCAGGATATCAAACACCCCCAGGGCGGAGGCGCTGAAGTCCATCTCCATGAAATCTTCAAGAGGATTGTAGCACAGGGCCATTCCGTGACGCTCTATTGCTGCATGTTTCCGGGAGCAAAGCGCGAGGAGATGCTCGACGGTATCAGAATTATTCGGGAAGGAAGCCGAAATTTCTTCAATTTCTATGTGCCGCTCCGTTATCGATCCCGGTTTCGGCATGAAGCGTATGACATCATCATTGACGACATCAACAAAATCCCATTTTGTACTCCCCGGTTTGTCGAGAAGCCAATCCTCGCCCTCGTCCATCACCTCTTTCGCAAAAGTATTTTTCTCGAGGCGGCTTTTCCAGCGGCGCTCTATGTTTACGCATCAGAGTCAGCCACCATAAAGGCCTACAACAAGACTCATGCAGCCGTCTATTCGGAGAGTTCACGACGCGAACTGCTGCAATACGGTTTTGACCCTTCGTTGATTCATTACGTTCCCATTGCCATCAGTTCAAAAACTGTTGGGAAGCCCCCACTTCCAAAGAAAGCGCTTCCCGTGATCGGCTATTTGGGAAGAATCAAGAAGTACAAAAGCGTCGACCAGCTCCTGCGGGCATTTCAGATTGTGTTGAGGGAAATTCCCAGGTCACGGCTCATCATTATCGGCGACGGAGATGCCAGGCCGGGTCTCGAGCAGCTTGCGCGCGATCTACACATAGATCACGCATTAACCTTCACCGGATTTGTCGATGAGGTCGAAAAAGTGCGATTGCTCAAGACAATGAGTCTGGTTGTGAACACCTCGGCGAAGGAAGGGTGGGGGTTGACAGTCAGTGAAGCAAATGCGTGCGGCGTTCCCGTCGTTGCCAGCAACGTTCCAGGACTGCAGGATTCCGTTATTGACGGGAAAACCGGCCTTCTCTACGAATACGGCAACATCAGTCAGCTTGCAGGGAAGATTATGGACGTGTTGAAGGACAGCAGGCTGCAAGCTACTCTTGGAAAGGAGGCGCTGAAGTTCGCGAAATCCTTGAACTGGGAAACTTCAGCAACAAGAATGCTGGAGGTAATACAGAAGACCATCGAGGCCGGCAGCATCAACCGCACTCACTCATCGTAGTTCATCCCTCAACGTCCGTATGCATTCCTGAACAGAGTCCACATGACGGATAAGCCGTGATCCGTCGGTTTGTCCTTCTTCCACAAGCTGCTGCCGCACGGTTTTCACGACTTCGCTCCAAAAATCGCCGATAACGATCGCCGGTTTCTTTGCGATCACGCTCTTATTCATGAATTCCCACACGCAAGCCAGCTCTAACAATGTTCCCGTGCCGCCTTTCAGAATAACATAAGCGTCTCCCAATTCGACCAACATAAAGAGCCGATCCATCGGCGTTGGGAGTTTGATTTCTTTGTCAACCCACGGATTTGCAGCTGTTTTGTAGAAATCTGAAGTCACGCCGACGGTGGAGCCGCCCGCCTCTTTCGCACCCTTCGCCGACGCCGTCATGATTCCTCCGTAACCGCCGTTGCAGATTCTGTAGCCCGACCTTGCAAGTTCTTTCCCGAGATTGTAAGCTACACTGTATTCTTCACTTCCTTCTTTCGGTTGTGAATTGCCGAAGATCGAGATGACTTTGCTCATGACGTCAGTCCACAAAGATCCAATCCACGCCGAAGCTGAAATTTCTACCGGGCATGGGATGGATCGGAGAAATGAAGTAGCTCGTATTGAGAAGGTTGTCCCACGACAACGAAATTTGAGCATCGCCAATGCGCAGAATGGCAAATACGTCAAACGTGGCGTATTGACCAGGTCTGGGCCCTGCGTTTTCGGAGTAGAGATGCAAGTGTGGAATGAACTCCATCCCCCGGTGCTCGGTGGCAAACCGGGAGCGCAAGCCGATTCTTGCTTCGAGCGCATCTCTGAAAAGCTTGTCTCTGTAGGAAAGTTCGCCGGCGAGGGTGAGCTTCGGGACCAGAGTTTTCACAGTGTCTGACTGACGAACATCGGTGAATGTCAGCGTGCCATATCCTTCAATCTTCCAGTATTGAAAGTGCAAACTCCCCGCAATTCCCTGAATTTGGGCATCAAACGGCCCTATGAGAATAACTTTGGAATATCTGGATGCGGAAGTGCGAGTCGTCAGTACACCGCTGGCATCCTGCATTGAACGATGAAAAGCCGTAAGAGAAATCGTCAGCAAGGAATCCGGGATCACGCTCACTCCGGCCTCAAAGAGCTTATTGCGCTGGTCCTTCAGACCGAGGCTTCGAATAATCGATGTATCGCTCGAGTATGCCTCCATCAATGTTGGGTGTGAAACGAACTGGTTAAAGCCCGCGAAAATCGTAATGCCTTTGCTCAACGTCAACGAAGCATTCGAGCCAAAACTGAGCGAGGGCTGAGCCCGGTGGACTTCATACCGTCCAAAAAGCGAGATTGGAAGCCACTCAGAAACCTTAAAAGCCGTTTTTCCAAACAGTGCAGTTATTATGTGGGAACGGTCGCCCAAGGCGCTGTTTTGCTTCTGATAGTCAAAACCGAAGATGCCATCTCCAACTTCAGCGCCAACCTTCTGTGTCAATCGTATCCCCCAGAATGAAACAGTTTGAGGATTCACGAAGGCAAACGCACGGTCATTGTATGTCCTGACCAGATGGGTGTAATAAATGCTCGCCTGCGAAACAGAAGTCGAGTCTGTGAAAGGTTTGGCGATGATTGAAAGCGTTACATCCCGACGTGCGATTTCTTCCGACGCCTGGTCGAGCTTTACGGTTGCCGCGACGTTGTCATAAATCGAGGACGTGTTTGTTAAGTCCACTCCACCGTTCAATCCATTGGTGGTTCTAGTGTAGAAATCCGTCAGAGAGAAGTTCCACCGGTCTGAAACATTGTATCGGAGTCGCGTTCTGAGATTCCAGGCGTCCAAACCCGAGTTGGTATAGCGTCCATCGCTGGCATGGCGTTGAAAACCCACTATCAAATTGAGGCTGCGCGCTACATTTTGCGTGAAAAGAATGTCAGTGAGGATGGTTTCAGATTGCGACTGGATATAGCGTATTTTTGTGATGGGCCGCAGCGAGTTGAACTGTCGGGAAACGAAGTTTACTGTAGCCGAGCTCCCTCCCTGGCCGAAGAGAAAGCCTTCGGATCCTTTGGATATTTCAACCTGTTCAATAAACTCCAGAGGAATATCATAGAGGTTGAACCCTCCGGTGACGGGGTCATTGAGTGGCCGGCCGTCAAGGTTGATTGAGATACCTGAACCTCCAATTCCGAAGGCGGTGAAGAGATTTGGCTTGCCGGTTTCCCCCAAATCCGTAAGAAAAAAACCGGGAATCCGCCATGCCAGGTCTCCGAAATATTTGGCGTCTGTCCAAATCAACCTGGAGCGATGAAACATGCTTGTGGAATCGATGACCCCTGTGATGCTTCCAAGTCCAGGTATGAACCTCGACCGGAGTGTGTCATCAATCGCTGTTGTGTCTTTTTGCACCGTTAGCGAATCTCCAGCCGGGATTTGAGCTCTGACGGGAAAAGAGTTCATCAACCACAGGGAGAGAAAGACCGCAACGACAGTCTTGAGGCCGGGAGAGGTGTCGAGCTTCAAGCTTTTCCTGGGACTGGAGCTGTTATGGGTTGAAAGGTAGGTTCTGTAAGAGATGTGTAATGGGTTTTCGAGAATTTGAGCGCCGCCATGTTTGCCGTCTCGTCGTCCGGGAAAAGACCAAAGACTGAAGAACCACTTCCGCTCATGAGGGCAAAGACAGCTCCCTCCTGGAGAAGCATCTTCTTTATTCCGGCAACTTCGGGGTGGGCGGCAAACACCAGGGGCTCGAAGTCATTCTTGACAAGGTCCGAAAACTTTGAAGGCCAGCGGGCAAAGTCGGCAACCAGGTTTTTGAGCTGGTCCTTGGAATTTTCCTCAATCGTAACGTGTGCGTAAGCCCACGAAGTCGATACTTGTAACTGTGGTGTGACGACAAGAATCCAATACGGAAGGTCGAGGTCGAAATGCTCGAGCACGTCACCGCGCCCCGTGGCGAGCGCACAGCCTCCCTTGAGAAAGAAGGGAACATCCGAGCCAAGGTTAAGGGCTATCCTCATCAGTTCGTGAGGCCTGAGCGCGAGCCCCCAGAACTTGACCAGAGCTTTCAGGGATGCGGCTGCATTCGAGCTTCCTCCGCCCAAACCGGCGCCCACTGGAATGTTCTTTGTGAGACGGATCCGGACGCCTTTGTCCACGCCTGTAATATCGCGCAACAAATGCGCGGCCCTGATGCATAAATTATCTTCGTCCTTTGGAACTCGCGGGTCGTTCGTTTCTACAACAATATCGCGGCCGCTCGGAAGAAACAGGATTTCATCGTAGTTGTTAATCTGACGAAATACTGTTTCGAGGTCATGAAAGCCGTCGGGCCGCTTACGCAGAATGCGGAGGCCGAGATTGATTTTTGCGTACGCGCGGATAGTCATGCGAAGTGCAGGTCGGCATCAAAATACGCCAATAACGCCGGAGAAGCAAGAATCAGGCTTTTTGAATGTTGTTCCATTTTTTTGTATGTTGATAAAAATTTTTCTCTTCCAACCTCCTCGTGAACTTCTCTTCGAAAAGAATAAAAATCGGTGCCCTTCTTGTGGGAGGTGGATCGCCGCTCGTGCTCATTGCCGGCCCGTGCGTTGTGGAGAACCGGGACATGGTTCTCAAAACAGCACGAACAATCCAAAAAATGAGTCAAACACTGAATATGCCGTTTGTTTTCAAATCATCGTACCGGAAAGCAAACAGGACGAGCCGTTCTTCTTTTTCCGGTTTGGGAGACGACAAAGCGCTCGCGATCCTTCAGGAAGTCAAGCGAGAATTGGGAGTTCCGGTTCTCACCGATATTCACCTGCCACAGGAAGCTGAGGCGGCGGCCGAAGTCGCAGATGTTTTGCAGATACCCGCATTCCTCTGCAGGCAGACGGATCTCCTTCAAGCTGCGGGAAGAACCGGGAGGGTTGTGAACATCAAAAAAGGTCAATTCCTGTCTCCGGCAGAAATGAAGCTGGCCGCTGAAAAGGTCGAAGCCGTAGGGAACAAAAACATTCTGCTTACCGAACGCGGCACAACGTTTGGGTATAATAATCTTGTGGTCGACATGAGGTCGCTCTCTGTCATGCGTAGAACGGGATATCCGGTTGTCCTGGATGCAACCCATTCGGTACAATTGCCCGGCGGAAAGAACAGCGGCAGCGGAGGTCAGTCGGAGTTCATTTTTCCGATTGCGCGGGCTGGAGTGGCTGCCGGTTGTGATGCCCTTTTTGTTGAGACGCATCCGAACCCTGCCAAAGCCTGGAGCGATGCGGACAGTCAGCTGAAGCTCGGATTGCTGCCGGATTTATTGAAGCAGGTCATCGCTATCGACAGGGCAGTAAGAGAAGTAGCCTCATAGTCGTAACAGGCGAATCCAGTGGCAAAGGTGAAAGCCGGGAAATTTCAGAATATTAAGCTTCTCCTGCTCGATGTTGACGGCGTGATGACCGACGGTGGCGTGTATTACGGTGAAACGGGGGAAGAGGCGAAGAAATTCAACATTCAGGACGGCTACGGAATCGTGAAACTTCAAAGGTCGGGAGTGATGGCCGGGATTATCACGGGAAGAATATCAAAACTCGTCCAGCGCCGCGCGAACGAATTGGGCATACAAGAGATTTACCAAAACCTGGATAACAAGCTGGATGCGTACGAACACATCAAACGAAAACTGAATTTGAACGACTCCGAAATCGCCTACATGGGAGACGATGAGCCAGACATCCCTGTTATCGAGCATGTTGGTTTTTCTGCCGCTCCGGCCGACGCCGTTGGTGCCGTGAAAAAATCTGTGGACTATGTCTGCAAGCGCAAGGGCGGGGATGGAGCCGTTCGGGAAGTCGTCGATTTGCTCTTGGCGGGAAGAGGACATGGGAAGTAATGGCTTGTACCCGCGTAGCCTGACTCCGCTCGAACAGGAATTGCTCCTGTGGATCTTGCCGGAGGACAGGGCGGGGTTCCGTGAATACCGGGCGTGCGTGAGGGATTGGAAGGTGGTTGCTCAGGGCCGTCGAGGCGAGGGAAACAATATTCTGGCTCCGGAAGGAACAGAGGCCGACAATGATTCTCCGCTGCCGCAGATTATTGCTTTTGGAGTCGTTCTAACGACGGCAGGAGAGCTCAGCGTCACGCTGCGCGAAAGAGTCGGCAGTCAGTTGGAATTCGAGATTTCGACGCCAGGCGGAAAACCCCTCTCAGTGCCGTTGAAGGAGAAGAGACGCTGGACATTGTCCACGTGGTTTCCTTCGCAGCCATGTCCCATTTGTTCGGCAAGCGTTCGCGAAGTCGTTCTGAAGACGCGTTCGGGACAACAACCGGTTCTGGCGATATGCGCAAAGGACCATCGCCTGTGGGTCTACAACGATGCAACAGGGGTCAATCACCCTATTCCCGTCACTAATATTTACAATGAACTTGTCATGCAAAGAGACGTGAGAGAACCAGCAGTAGTGCTCGATTCGAAAAGGTTGTTTTCCGACCTATCCCAGTATACCGACGCCGAGCTGGCGAGGGCGTTTGCTGCGTACAATACTGTCAGAACGAAAATTCCGCTTGAGGGAGGATTTTCAATTGAGGAGCCGAGCAAGCGGTCATTTCTGAAACGACTGTTCTCGAAAGCATAGCCATGGATTCTATTGAACGCGGTAAACAAGTCATCAAGATTGAAGCGGATGCCGTCGCGTCGTTAGCCACAAGGATTGACAAGAATTTTTCAAAGGCCGTCGACTTGATCTACAGCTGCACGGGCCGCGTGATTGTGACCGGGATGGGGAAATCCGGCATCGTAGCCCGCAAAATTGTTGCAACGATGAATTCTACCGGAACAGCCTCTATCTTTCTCCATCCGTCAGATGCTGTCCATGGAGACGTCGGCATGGTGAGGAAAGACGATGTTGTCATATGCCTTTCAAAAAGCGGCGACACAGAGGAAATCAGGGAGCTGCTGCCGTTATTCAAGCGACTCGGCGTCAAGATCATTTCCGCCGTTGGCAATGCGAACTCTCATTTGGCGAAACAAAGCGATATTGTCCTCGACGTCAGTGTCAAAGAAGAAGCCTGTCCGCACGACCTTGCGCCGACGGCATCGACAACAGCAATGCTTGCCATGGGTGACGCATTGGCTATGAGTTTGCTGCAAAAAAGGAATTTCACAGAAGAGGATTTTGCGATGTTCCACCCTGGAGGAAATCTTGGGAAGCGTCTTCTGTTGAAAGTGGATGAGATCATGATTTCAGGGAGCGCAATACCGAAAGTCAAGGAATCCGTACCGTTAGCCGACGCCATTATGGAGATGACGACAAAGCGGTTGGGAGCGACGTGCGTTGTCGACGGCAATAATATGCTTCGCGGGATAATTACAGACGGCGACCTGCGCCGGCTTCTCCAGAGGACAACAAATGTGGCCAACCTTACTGCTGCGGAAGCTATGACGAGAAACCCCAAGACGATCCGTTCGGAAATGCTCGCCGCCCTCGCGCTGGATGAAATGGAGAATTTCAACATCACGCAACTTATTGTGGTCAACGGAAATCATCAACCCGTCGGGATGGTGCACCTGCACGACCTCGTCAAGGCAGGTCTCGGAGGAGAAGCTGCCGGATGAACATGGGAGGGATCAGAATGCTGACCCTCGGCCTCCTTGTCGTCACGGCAGGTTGTGAGGATAGAATCAAGCCTGCTGTACTCCCCGCCATCGACAGCCGCACGATGCCTTCGCAGGAAAGTTGGAACAGCACCATCGTGATTTCAGATTCCGGGAGGATCCGGGCTGTCATTGATGCAGGCTACTTACGAGTTTTTGAAGACCAGCGAACCACCTTCATGAGCGAGGGTGTCACCGTGCACTTTTTCGACGAACGTGGAGTTGAGACTTCCGTTTTGACAAGCAAGGAGGGAAAGGTGGACGAATTCACGAATAACCTTGAGGCATTGGGGGATGTCGTGGTTGTCTCGACGGAGAAAACGACCCTGAAGACAGAGAAACTGTACTGGGACAACAGGCGCGCGCTGATTCATACACCCGAATTTGTTCAGATCAACTCCGCCAAGGAGCGTCTCCAGGGGCACGGCCTGGAGTCCGACCAAACACTGAAGAACTATCGTGTCTTTCGCGTGACGGGACAGGCGAAGTCTGAGTAGTGGCAACTTCCGGCACACACGCGGCCTTCACGATTTGCCTTTTTCTTTGTGTTTCTCCTGTTTTCGGCCAGGGAAGCAAGACCATCGACCTGAGGTCTGCGAACGAACTGAAGAACAGGCTGGTGAACAACGAAGAAGTACGCGAACTCATCGGCAACGTGCATTTCATTCAGACGACGGCGTCGGGAGAGCGCGTGCGCGTGTGGTGCGACAGAGCAGTCCGGTACATGAATCAAAACAAAATTGACCTTTTCGGAAAAGTGAAAATCGTCCGTGACAGTGTGACCATCATGGCGCCGGAGGGTACGTATTTCGCTAATGATCGTCGCGCAGAAATGCGAGGAAGCGTGACGCTGGAGAAAGGAAAGACGCTGCTCACGTCTCGATACGGCGAGCATCATGTGGACCAAAGGGTTTCCTTTTTTCGCGATGAGGTGAAGCTTGTCGACCAGACCTCGACCGTGACCAGCTCCACGCTGCGTTATCTCGAGAATGAACAGAAGGCGATCGCGGTTGGAAATGTTGTGGTGGTGAGCCCGCACAATTCTGTCACTGTTTTCGGCGATTCCCTCGTCCATTTTGACGATCAGAATTACACCGTGGTTCCGAAGAATCCGCGCATGATGCAAATAGACACGTCGTCGTTTGGGGTGATTGATACGTTCCTCGTTGTGGGAAAAGTGATGCATATGTTTCGCGACACCAGCCAGCGGTTCATAGCGGAGGACAGCGTGGCGATGGCCAGGAGTGCCATGTCCGCTCGCTGCGGCCGGGCGACGTACTTTGCAAGCAGGGATTATATCGTTCTCCAGAAGTCGCCCATCGTGTGGGAAACACAAAACCAGGTGACGGGTGATTCCATCGTGGTGCGATTGCGGAACAAGAGGCTTCACAGTGTCTTTGTACAAGGTCGTGCGATGGCTGTGTCGCGGGCGGACTCTCTTC
>CAYNRS010000013.1:0-12574 GCA_964399565.1 uncultured Ignavibacteriaceae bacterium | reverse complement strand
GATTGTCGAACCCGGGCGCAACCTGGACATTGCAGGGTCCCAATCCTTGAACCTCGTGATACAGATTCGAGATGATTTCGGCTTCTCTCAACTCCGCCTAGGGTATCGTCTCATTCATTCGCGCTATGAAAGGCCGTCTGTTGACTACCGATTTGTTCCGATACGATTATCCCCGTCAGCCGGAAGTCAGTCCGAAGTTCCCTTCACGTGGGACATTTCCCGCCTTGACCTTGTACCGGAAGATGTCGTGGAATATTTTGCCGAAGTATTTGACAACGATATCGTCCGCGGCCCAAAAAAAGCCCGGAGTGACGTCTTCCTGATTCGTTTGCCTTCCCTAGAGGAAGTCTTCACAGACGTTAATAAGGGACATGAACAATCGTTGGACGAACTCAGGCAGGCTCTGGAGGATGCAAAAGCCCTCAAGGAAAACCTCGAGTCGATTAACCAGGATCTCAAAAAGAACAAGGATTTCGACTGGCAAAAACAAAAGAAGCTAGAGGAGATGGCCAGGAAATACCAGGAGGTTCAGAAGAAGCTCCAGGATGTGAAATCACGGGTGGATCAAATGGTTCAGAAAATGGACCAGCAGGGAATCCTCTCGCAGGAGACAATGGAGAAATATCTGGAGCTCCAGCAGTTGTTTGAGCAGCTGAACTCTGAGGAAATGCAAAAAATCGCAAAGCAAATGCAGCAGGCAATGCAAAACGTCAACAAGGACCAGCTTCGCCAGGCGATACAGCAGATGACATTCTCGGAAGAACGCTTTCGTCAGAGCATCGAGCGCACGATCAATCTTCTCAAACGCATCCAGGTTGAGCAAAAACTTGAAGAAGTGAAGAAAAGAACTGAAGAGCTTGCCAAAGCACAGAAAGAAGTTCTTGAGGAGTCCCAAAAATCCTCAGGGGATTCCCAGCGGCAGAATGAACTCGCCAGGCAGCAGGAGGACCTTGCGCAAAAAGAAGCGGCTATGGAGGAAGCGGCGAAGGACCTGCAGAAGCGCATGGAGGAATTCTTTGCCGAAATGCCCGCCAACAAAATGCAGAAGCTGAACGAACAGCTAAGCGGGCAAAGACTCAGTCAACAAATGTCCAAAGCCGCACAGCAAATGCGTCAAGGGTATCGACAACAGGCACAGCAGCTTCAGCAACAGTCGCAACAACAGCTGCAGGATTTTGGCGAGCAATTGGATGCCATTCAGCAAGAAATGCTGCAACAGAATGCACAGTATGTTATGAACGAAATGCGCAGGGCGATCAGTAATTTGCTCGAACTCTCCAAGCGAGAAGAAGACTTGAAGCAAAAGTCGCAAAATGCCCCACCCAACTCTCCGCAATTAAGGCAAAATGCACAGGACCAGATGCGGATGATGCAGGATTTGGGCAATGTAATTCAGGGCCTCGGAGAGGTATCACAACGTTCATTTGCCATCACGCCGGAGATGGGTCTCAGCATTGGTGAAGCGTTGAGTCGCATGCAGAATGCTATGCGGCACCTCGACATCCGAAGCGGCAGCGCGGCATCGCTGGAACAGGGAGCGGCCATGGCAGCTCTGAACAAAACAGCGATACAACTGCAGGGAGCCCTGCAATCCATGATGCAAGGGGGTCAGGGAGGAGGCATGGGAAGCCTCATGAACCAGCTGCAGGCGATGGCGGGTCAACAAATGTCCATTAACCAGCAAACGGTTTCCATGCAGCAGGCAGCTGACGCAGCGCGACTCGCTCAGGAGCAGGAAGCCGTGAGAAAATCACTCGATCAACTGAACAGGGAAGCTCAAGCAACCGGCGAACAAAAGAAGTTACTGGGAGACCTTGAAAGAATTGCGGAAGAAATGAAGGAAGTGGTTCGAAATCTCGAGCAGAACAACGTCAACTCGGAGACGATTCAGAAACAGGAGCGGATCCTTTCGCGATTACTCGACGCCTCAAAATCAATGCGTGAACGCGATTTTGAAAAAAAGCGCAAGGCCGAAACGGGGACACAAGTGGCCCGACGAAGCCCCGCGGAGTTGGATTTCAAGACACTGGAAGGCAAGAGTCGATTGCGGGAGGACCTGCTCAAAGCATTGGAGCAAGGATATGCCAGAGATTACCGGGAACTCATCCGAAAGTACTTTGATGAGCTGGAAAGGACGCAGCGAGGAGAAAACTAACCTCATTTCCTGATCCACCAAGAAAGAGCCTCGGGGAGGCCCTATGAAAATATGGTTTTCTGAAATTTGGAAACTTGGGTTGATCACCTGTACCGGACTGTTGGGCAGCGTTACCTTAGGGTTGTTGCGTTACGGAGGAGAAGTTCTCACGCCGTCCGAAATCGCGTTTGCCTATGTCGCTTTCGGATTGAGCGGGTCTTTTGTTTTCGCCTTTTACCACGTTCGGGGCCTGTCAAACACAATTACAGCGGCTGTGTCGGTGAGTGCGCTGCAATTTGTGGCGAGCGTGAGCTACATACCTGTATTGAATTCTGCAATCTGGTCCTTCGGCGTCAACCTCTCCGTCGTTTCTCTCGCATTCCTCTTCGAACGCAGGTTGGCATCATTCAAACAGATGAAATTCCTGGTTGTCGGGTTCGTCTACGGGTCGTTGTTTGTTCTGCTGACGCTGCTTGTTTCTGTCCTCACAAAAGTCGCAACGATGCCGGCGGAAGTTTTCCGAGAGAATTTTATCGACGGATTGTTGATCGGGCTGGGATTAGGCCTTGGCGTGGAAGTAGCCGAGTCCTTTGTTCATTCAATCGAGCAGAAACACTGACGCCAATTCATCTTTCCATTGATAAAATAATCCAATAATCCAATAATCCATCATTCCACCAATCCTTCCTCGCGTTATAGCAGATATCCACTCTCACCGTGTTGACTGAGGTCAAGTCCTTCCATTTCGTGTTCGGTTTTCACGCGTAGCCCCAGGGTCAGGTCAAGAGCTTTCAGGATAATCCAGGAAACCACAAACGAATATACACAAGCAGCAAGAACACTCGTTGCTTGTGCGCCGAGAAGGGCGGCATTGCCAAGAAAGGCGCCGTTGTTACCGAGAGCATTAACAGCCCTTGACGCAAACAGTCCGGTTGCGAGAGCGCCCCATGTCCCGCCAACTCCGTGAACGCCAACAGCGTCAAGTGAATCGTCGTAGCCAAGCTTGTTTTTCAGGTTCACGCCTCCATAACAGAGAACCCCTCCAAGTACGCCGATGATAATCGCCGAAATCGGTTCGACGTAACCCGAGGCAGGAGTAATTGCAACGAGGCCGGCAAGCGAACCGGAAGCCGCGCCCAGGAGTGTCGGTTTTCCGCGATGAATCCACTCAGCCACAATCCAGGACAATGTCGCGGCGGATGCGGCAACATGAGTAGCAACAAAAGCCGTCGTTGCCAACGCACCCGAGGCAATGGCACTGCCGCCGTTGAAGCCAAACCATCCGAACCAGAGCAGTGCGGTCCCCAGGAGCGTCATGGTCATGTTATGAGGAGGCATGATCTCGTGGCCATATCCCTTTCGCTTTCCAATGATGAGCGCAGCAGCCAGGGCCGAAACGCCAGAGCTGATGTGCACAACAAGGCCGCCGGCAAAATCAAGTGCCCCCAGGTTTTTGATCCACCCGTCCACACCCCAGACCCAATGCGCAAGTGGAGAATAGACCAATGTTGACCACAGCGGAACAAAAATGACGTACGCGCTGAACTTAAACCTTTCCGCAAAAGCCCCGCTGATCAGCGCCGGCGTGATGACGGCAAACATCATTTGGAAAATCATGAAGGCCTGATGAGGCACTGTTGGCGCGTAATCAGGGTGAGGCTCGAGGCTCACATTCCTGAGCGCAGCCCAGTCCAGGTTTCCCACGAAATGCCCAACGTCAGGGCCGAAGGCGAGGCTGTATCCGAAGAGAACCCACTGAATGCTGACGATTCCGAGAGCGATGAAGCTCTGCATAATCGTGCCGAGCACGTTCTTTCGCCGGACCATCCCACCGTAAAAGAGCGCAAGGCCAGGAGTCATCAGCATAACGAGGGCCGTCGAGATGAGAAGCCAGGTTGTGTCGCCCGTATCGATTTTCATTACAGTGCCTCCTCGCCGACTTCCTCGGTTCTCACACGAATAACTTCTTCAACCGGCAAAACGAAGATCTTCCCGTCCCCCACTTCACCCGTTTTGGCGCATTTTATGATAGTCGAGAGAGCGGCCTCAAGCCGCTGTTCCGGCACGACAAGTTCAACCTTGATTTTCGGGAGGAAATCGATCCTGTATTCCGAGCCCCTGTAGACCTCGGTGTGTCCCCTCTGTCTTCCAAATCCCTTCACTTCAGTAAGCGTCATACCTCGAAACCCCGCATCCGACAAAGCCTCCCGGACGTCATCAAGTTTGTGCGGGCGAATGATGGCCTCAATCTTTTTGAGCATACCTTGGAACCTTAGTTTGTTAGGAGATCGGCGTCAGTTTCAGAAAATAAGAAGGATAATCACTATCAATACCTAAAAAATAAAGGCAAATGAGCAGAAAGTCAAGCGATTCTACGGCAGTAATCCCCCAAGGTAGAGAACGTAATTCCAGCGTGATTGCACCATCTGGAGTTTTGGCGTACTTTCGAGCAATCATCAGGCATGGAGGACAATGAAAGGTCTGACAACATTTCTGTGGCTCATCTCTTTCAGCGAATCAGTTTTATCGGTTGACACCACAAAAATCGGCTCGCAGAATTCTTCCCCCATGGTTGAACACACAAGGAAACACGCACGGATCCCGCCAAACGAGCTTCCCGGGATCAAGCTTGCAGTAACAAATGTTTTGCCGAAGTCTGTGGAAATCTTCATTCCTCAAAGAAGCATGCAACAGTCAACATTTGATCTGCTCATTCACTTCCTTGGCGCCAACTACATTGTGCAAAATGCGGCAGACGCATACAACGGCCACCTCGTTGCCGCAATGGTTAATCTCGGATCGGGCTCGAAAGTATTCAATGATGCCTTTGTTGATTCAAATAAGTTCCCTCTTCTGGTTGACTCTATTCGGGCCGCTGTAACAACGGCATTCCGTCATGAAATCACGTTCAAGAAGGTGTTGCTGAGCGGATTCAGCGCGGGATACGGGGCAATCAGGCGCATTATGAGTTCCGCCGAAAACTATCGCCGCGTTGATGCGGTGCTCCTTCTCGATGGCATCCACGCTGGCTATGTTCCTGAAGGAAAAACTCTCGCAGAGGGAGGTACAATCGATTCGGTAGATCTTGCACTCTATTCCAAGTTGGCAGCAGATGCAAGCAGTTCTGAATCCTCAAAAAGATTTCTTATCTCGCATTCAGAAATTTTTCCTGGAACCTACGTAAGCACAACGGAAGCAGCCGATTATTTGCTGGCGAAAATCGCATTAGCGCGAACACCGATTCTTCAATGGGGGCCATTAGGAATGCAACAATTGAGCGAAGCAAAGAAAAATCACTTCGCCGTTCAGGGATTCGCCGGCAACACCGCTCCCGACCACGTCGATCACCTGCATGCTTTGCCAAACTTCCTCAAACTTCTTTCACAACTTTGACGACTCTACCAATAAACTATGACCCCCCTCCTTAATTTGCTCCATCAGAGCGCAAGGAGAGGGTACACTCTGAGCCATTGCCCAGAGGGGTGAGGTCATAAGCACAGCCTAAGATTAGCCGGTTGCCGAAACCTTCGTCGCATCATCGTTTCCTTGTCTCTTGCCGCAATTTTTGCTACTTTAGCTCGCCCATTTCCTCATGAATCCCGCCAAAGTTTTCGTTACCGGAGCAACCGGCTTTATCGGAACCAAGCTCGTCAACGAGCTGGTACGACGGGGCCATACTGTTTCCGCACTCACCAGGGCAACAAGCAACCGCCAGAACCTCGATCATGAACGTATCAAACTTGTTCAGGGCGATATCACCAACAAAGAATCTCTCATCCGCGGCATGGAAGGATGCAGTCAGGTGTATCACCTCGCTGCATATGCAAAGAACTGGGCACCAGAAAGAGACGTATTCTTTCAACAGAACTTTAACGGAATGCGAAATGTGTTCGAAGCTGCAAAACAGACTGGCGCCGAGCGCGTTGTCTTCACCTCAACGATCGTAACTTTCGGCCCAACCCGACCGGGAGAAGTCGGCAACGAAATGATGCCACGAATTACCCAGCACTATTATACGGAGTATGAGGAAAGCAAGGCTTTGGCCGAGCAGGAGGCGCTCACCAACGCGGCGAACGGATTCCCCGTTGTCATCGTCAACCCAACGAGAGTCTACGGGCCGGGTAAAATGACGGAAGGCAACTCCGTAAGCCTGATGATCGACATGTACGACCGCGGCAAAGTACCTGTCCTCCTGAACGGCGGCGTGAACATTGGAAACTATGTGCTCGTGGACGACCTTGTGCAGGGACATATTTTGGCCATGGAAAAGGGAAAAGTCGGGGAGCGGTATATCATCGGCGGTGAGAACACATCGCTCAAAGACTTCTTCAGACTCGTAGACGAAGTCAGCGATAAGAAACACTTCCAGATCAGCTTGCATCCAAAAATAGCCATGCTGTACGGCTATGAAGAACTTCTCAAAGCGAAGGCGTTTGGCCTGTATCCCCAGATTACGCCTGGCTGGGTCGAGACCTTCCTCCAGGATTGGGCTTATTCGTGCGCGAAAGCAGAGCGTGAACTCGGCTATCGAATCACACCTCTCAAAGAAGGGATCAGGATGACGTACGAATGGATTCTTCAACAACGCAAAAACTCCCGATGAACAGGTTCTCCAGCTCGCTTTCCCTCCAGGGTTTGTTCACAGGCGACAATAAGAAACCAACCCTGATCCTCCTCCTTGCACCGTTCCTGCTCACGACATTCAAATACTATGGTTCGAAGGATTTCTACCTCAAGAACCTCTCAACTTCTGTTGTCCTCTCCGGAAATGTCGAAGCGACCGCATCTTTGTATGCTTTCGCAGCATCGTTTGTGCTTTTTGGCCTTGTTCCGCTGATAATCATTAAAACGTTTTTCCGGGAATCGATTTCCTCATACGGGCTAAGGATTGGCGACTGGAAATTCGGCTGGAAAGCCGTAGCGATACTCGCCCCAATCATGATTCTGACGACGTATCCATCGTCGAAAATGCCTGATTTTCTCGCAGAGTACCCGCTCAACAAGTCTGCAGGAGAGTCAACATTCTCTTTCCTGAGTCATGCCATCGCGTATTTGTTCTATTATATCGGCTGGGAGATTTTCTTTAGAGGGTTCATGCAATTTGGTTTGCGCGAGAAGTTAGGGGATTGGTTTTCGATTCTGGTGCAAACGCTTGCTTCCTGCTTGGTCCACATTGGAAAACCCGATGGCGAAATCTATGGATCGATCATTGCAGGAATCGTCTGGGGCATCGTGGCTTTCCGCGCACAATCAATTCTTCCCATCATTCTCATTCATTGGTTGGTCGGCGTCTCGCTCGATTTCTTCATCTCCTTTACATGATGGAATGTTCATTGAAATCCAAAATGGAGAAGAAGGGATGACCTTCAACCGAATCAGATCGCGCAATCCTCGCAAGAAATATCATTGACATGACGTCAAAGACCCTCCAAGTCGGTTCAATTCAACTTCGGGCCACTGACGGCCTCATCCTGGCAACACTGGCGTTCTTCACCATCCTGACGGTTTTGTTCACGGTCGAAGGCTGGTTGACGTTGGCTTTGAAAAACGTTGCCGTTTCGGCGGCGTATGTCGCGTTCAACGCCTTTTCAGAACGCATCCATCACAAATTCTGGAGATTCCTTGTCCGCGTAGCCGCTGTGACGCTGACGTACGCATACCTCTTCGGTGCGGTGGACAAACTCCAGCTGATTATCCATGGGCGCTGGCTGGACGAATACGTGACCGACCTCGAGCAGTTCATCTTCGGCGTACAGCCGACTCTCTGGCTTCAGCAATACACAACGCCGGCGCTCACAGAATGGATGATGTTCTCCTACGTCATCTACGTTCCCATGTATCCGGTCCTCTGTGGAATTGTGTACTACTTGCACGGCGAGATTGCGATGGAAGATTATTTCTTCACGCTGGGATTTACGAATATCCTGTGCGATATCGGCTTCATTCTCTTTCCCGTTGCGGGACCTCTGCCGTTCATCGGTCATCTGTATTCCGTGCCGCTTGACGGTTATGTTTGGACGTACCTGGGAGAGCTGATGCGGTCACAACTTCATTATGTGGGCGGGACAATCCCAAGCCCCCACTGCGCTGCAGCCACGATCATGTGGATGATGGCGTTTCGTTATTACAGGCCTGCATTCTATGCCCTGATTCCCGTGATTCTGTCACTCTACGTTTCAACATTTTACGGCCGCTACCATTATGTCACAGACGCGGTTCTCGGCGTGGCAGTCGCATTCGTAGCCCTGGCGCTGGTTCCGACGATAGTGAGAATGTGGGAGAAGATAAGCCGCGACGAACCTGTACCCATTGCTGCCGAACAATCAACAAGCACTTTATCTCATTAGCAAAGGAGTGTCTATGAGACACCCAACGCGCATTCTTTTCTTTGTTTTCACGCTACTGCTGTTCTCCTGCCAACCGTCGGATATGATCCTGGATGTCGTAATCAAGGACGGGAGAATCGTTGACGGGACGGGAAACCCATGGTTCGCGGGCGACGTCGGCATCCGTGGGGAAAGAATCATTGCTGTCGGAAAACTCAGAGGCTTTACCGCAAAGCGCATGATCGATGCGAAAGGGAAAATCGTGGCACCCGGATTCATCGACATGCTTGGCCAATCCGGCCGGTCATTGCTTATTGATAACAGAGCTATGAGCAAGATTTCACAGGGAATCACAACGGAGATTACAGGCGAAGGTGCCTCCGTTGCCCCGGTGAACGACAGGATACTCAATGAATGGAAACCGTTTCTCGAGAAGTACAGTTACAGAGTTGACTGGACGGATTTCCAGGGATATTTCAGAAGACTCGAAGAGAACAAAACAGCAATCAATCTTGCTTCGTTCGTCGGGGCCACTCAGGTGCGTGAGTATGTTATCGGCTACGATGATCGCGACCCGACACCGGATGAACTTGAGCACATGAAACAACTTATCCGCACAGCGATGCAGCAGGGTGCATTGGGTGTGAGTTCATCGTTGATCTACGCCCCAGCAACGTATGCCAAAACGCAGGAATTAATGGAGCTCGCAAAAGCTGCCGCAGAATACGGTGGAATGTACATTTCTCATATCCGTGATGAAGGGGACAACGGAAAACAGGAAGAAGCCGTTTTTGAGGCGGCTGATATCGCGGCTGCCGCAAACAGCCCCGTTGAAATCTGGCACTTGAAGGTCGCGGGTAAACAGAGCTGGGGAACCATGAGCAAGATTGTCAACCTGATCCGGGACCAACGAGAACGCAGCATCGATATGGCAGCCAATGTGTATCCGTACATCGCAAGCTCGAATTCGCTGGATGAATCCATCCCCGGCTGGGTCCACGACGGCGGAACAAAGAAGCTCCTTGAACGCCTTTCTGACAAGGAAACACGGACGAAAATTCGTGATGAACTGAAGCAGAGCAACAAGAGGGCGGGCATCGACTTTGAAGGAATCATGATTGCGCAAGTCAACAATCCAGGGCTGAAGCAGTTCGAAGGAAAGCGGCTGAGTGAAATAGCCCGATCATGGAAACAAGATCCATATGAAGCAATGTTCGATTTCATTCTGAAAGACTCCTCGAGGACATCTCGCATTAAGTTCTCCATGCACGAGGAGGATCTTCGCCTCGCCATGGGGCAGCCGTGGACAAGTTTCTGTACTGATGCGGGTGCCCGCGCAACAGACGGCCCGCTCTTTGAGGGAAAACCGCATCCGCGCGCATATGGCAGCTTTCCACGCGTTCTCAGCAGATATGTGCGTGAGGCAAAGCTGTTTTCTCTCGAGGACGCCATCCGCAAAATGACGTCATTGCCCGCGAATCGAGTTGGATTGAGAGATCGTGGAGTTCTCAAACCCGGCATGTTTGCTGATGTCGTTGTTTTTGACCCAAATTCTGTTCGGGATAAAGCAACGTTCGAGGACCCGCATCAATACTCAGAAGGTATCGAATACGTATTTGTCAATGGAACAGCAGTATGGGAAAACGGCAAATTCTTGGGCAATTTCCCCGGCAGGGCAATCCGCGGCCCTGGCTACAAAAAGTGACAAACACATTTACCTCCTGTGCCTTGGTGATATTCATTCATAGCGTGCCACACTTCAGAAAGGGAATTGCTATGAACAGGAAACAACATGCTCTCTTGGCCATAACCGCGGCTGCATTCTTCTCCCTTGCCCAAAGTCAGCCCAAAACTCAAATTGCCGGTGAACGGACAACAGTCGACCTCACAGTCTACAACATGAACCTCGCCCTCATTAGGGAGGAGCGAGGCATGAACCTTGAACGAGGAGTCAATCGCGTCGTCGTTCCGGACATTCCCGCAACCATCGACGGAACATCCCTGCATTTCACAAGCAAAACCGATGCAAGCGGGGTGCGGGTGCTTGAGCAGAATTTCCAATACGACTTGGTGCATCATGCAAAACTCCTCGAAAAATACATCGGCAAGGAGGTGGAGTTCGTCAGGCTGAACGAGCAAACAAAGCTGGAATACACCGTGAAAGGCCGACTCCTCGCTACCGGGTGGCAACAACAGCAGGGCTCGAATCAGTATTATTTCTCAGGGCAGATGATTGCCGAAGTGAATGGGAAAGTCGAAATAAACCCGACAGGACGGCTTGTTCTGCCAAGCTTGCCGGAAGGACTTATACTGAAACCCCAACTGGAATGGATGGTGAATTCTGCGAAACCCGGCCAGCATAAAACGGAAATCAGCTATCTGGCGAACCAGTTATCGTGGAGTTGCGACTACGTTGCAATCCTCAATGCGAAAGACACGCGCATTGACCTTACAGGTTGGGTCACGCTCAGGAACAACTCGGGCACGACATTCAAGAATGCAGGATTGAAACTCGTTGCCGGTGACGTGAACGTTGTGCGCCAGCCCGATTACGAGGCGATGGACGGTTTGGCGATGCGTGCCCAGGTTGCATCAGCTCCTCAATTCACGCAGAAAGAACTCTTCGAGTACAAACTCTACACCTTACAGCGCCGGACGGATGTCGCCGACAATGAAACGAAACAGATAGAGTTGGCTTCTGCCAATAATATCGATGCCAAGAAAGTGTTTGTGTACGACGGGCTGGCAACTTCGTGGCGGTCATGGTACCGGAATTACTCGTACCGAGAACAAGGGAGCTTTGGCCAGCAGTCGAACCCGAAGGTCGGAGTTTTTGTCATGTTCAAGAATGAAGAAAAAGCCGGTCTCGGCATCCCTCTCCCCAAAGGAAAAGTAAGGGTATACAAGAAAGACGATGAAGGGAAGGAACAGTTTATCGGCGAAGACCAGATCGACCATACGCCGAAGGACGAGGAGCTCAGGCTCTACCTGGGTAATGCGTTTGACCTCGTCGGTTCACGCGTTCAAAAGGAGTTCAAAACCGTCGTCTCTGGCCATGTCTATGAAGAGACGTTTGAAATCAAGGTGCGCAACCACAAGGAAGAAGCTGTCGAGCTTCTCGTCTATGAGCATCCCTGGCGATGGAACGAGTGGGATATAACGAAAACGAATGCGGAGTGGGAAAAGGTCGATCAGTCGACGGTAAAATTCCCCGTAAAAATCAACAAGGGGGAGGAAAAGAAGATTACATACACGATTCGGTATTCGTGGTAACCCTGGAAGTCCGATCTCTCGCGGGAGAAGTGGGGGCGTGATTGGACCTCTGACGAGGTAGGAAGGAGTTTTCTTCCTCAAGAAAAATCTTCCCACGGTTGTTTCCGCGATTGTAAATATGATAGTAACTTTCCTTCTGGATCAGGTCTCTTTTCTTGCTCATTATGGTTTGATTTCGCTCTTCTGAAAACTCCGACTTCCTTGGCACAACGCCCGTCGCTACAAGTCGGAGTTCCTACACCTTCCTCCCCTTCAACACCCTCGTCCAATGCACAATCTGTTTTTTCACTTCCTGAGGCGATGTGCTGCCGGCTGATTTCTTCTGCTCAACGCTCTTGTGCGGCAGGATGAAGTCGAAGATGTCGGAGTCAAACGACTTCGAGAAAGTATGGAGCGTGTCGATATCGAGATTGCCGAAAAACATTCGCCGTTCAACACAATAGGAAACAATCTTTCCCGTGATCTCATGCGCCTCACGGAAAGGAATGCCTTTTCTGACAAGGTAGTCGGCCATATCTGTCGCTGTCAGGAAATCCGTCCGTAACTCCTCCTCCATGTGTTTCTTGTTGAATGTCGTGTGAACGAGAATGTGGGAGAACACGAAAAGGCACTGTCTGGTCGTGTTGACGACGTCAAACATTGCGGCCTTGTCCTCCTGCATGTCGCGGTTGTAGGCAAGCGGCAGGCCTTTCATCATCGTGAGAAGACTGACCAGCGACCCGAACACGCGGCCCGTTTTTCCGCGCACGAGCTCGGCCATATCAGGATTCTTCTTCTGTGGCATCATACTGCTGCCGGTTGTATAAGCATCGCTGATGTGGGCAAAATTGAATTCTTTGCT
>CAYNRS010000012.1:0-12603 GCA_964399565.1 uncultured Ignavibacteriaceae bacterium | reverse complement strand
GAGCCTACGTTCGTCACCCAATCGCGGATCGTTTCGTTGGTGGCGTCTTTGAGCGTCCGGCTACCCGACGTCACCTCCCGCACCTCAGCGCCCAGCATTTTCATCCTGGCGACGTTCGGCGCCTGACGCTCCATATCAACCTCGCCCATGTACACCACGCACTGAAGACCGAACAGAGCACAGACAGTCGCTACAGCCACCCCGTGTTGGCCGGCTCCGGTTTCAGCGATGACACGTCGTTTTCCCATCTTGCGGGCGAGCAAGACCTGGCCGATCGTGTTGTTGATCTTATGAGCCCCGGTGTGACAAAGGTCTTCGCGTTTCAGGTAGACCTTCGCACCTCCGATTTCTTGCGTCAACCTCCTCGCGAAATAGAGTGGTGTGGGACGACCGGCATAATCTCTCAAATACTGTCTCAACTCCTGCTGAAATGCCGAATCGTCTTTGAGTGTGAGATACGTCCGTGTGAGTTCTTCCGCTGCCTGGACAAGAGTTTCGGGGATATATCGTCCTCCGTAAATACCAAAATGGCCAGACTCATCCGGCATCGTTCCGATGTATCTCCCGTTATTCCGCGTCATCATCCAAATCTTCATTGTAATACAACGGAACGCTCCGCGCTCGAGCGATGAATTCCCTCACCTTTCGCGGGTCTTTCCTGCCCGGCCGCAACTCCACACCGCTGCTGACATCCACGCCGTAGGGCTGGACGTAGCGAACGGCGTCTTCAATGTTGTCGGGATTCAAACCGCCTGAAAGAATAACCTTTCCGTACTCCTTAGCGGCGATCGCAAAATTCCAGTCGAATGTCTTTCCAGACCCGCCGTATGTCTCGTCCTGATAGGTATCGAGCAGAAACGCGTCGACGACATAATTCCGAAGCACTTCAACCTCAAAACCTGGATACACGCGGAAGACTTTAATGACAGATGACTCAAAGTTGATGAGGTCGTCCGGCCCTTCCTTGCCGATCAGCTGCACGGCACTGAGGCTTACGGCTCGCGTGACTTCCCGGATACGCTTGCGGCTCGCATTGACAAAAACACCAATTTTCGATTTGTGCTCGGGAAGCTGAGAGACGATTTCCACAGCGCGGTCTATTGTCACAAATCGAGGACTACGCTCATAGAAATTCAATCCTATGGCATCTGCGCCGCATTCCAGTGCAAACCTCGCGTCGTCAATGTTCGTCACTCCACAAATCTTGACAAAAAGATCCTGGTTCACCATCATATTTGCATCATAGCCTTCAGAGTGGAGACGCGATCTTCTTTCGCTGCAATCCACTCCCCAATGAGGACCGCATCAAAGCCCGCCGATCTGAGTCGCTCGATGTCGCGTGAACTGCTAATACCGCTCTCGCTTACTGAAATCGCCCTCGGCGAGATCTTGTCGCGCAGACCCAGAGATCGGTCGATGGATACTTCAAAAGTGTCCAGGTCGCGATTGTTGATTCCGATGAGTCGTGCACCGATAGTATTGGCTGCTTCGATTTCCGCTTCTGTATGAACCTCAACAAGAACATCCATCCCAAGCGTTTCAGCGCAGAAAGAGAAGCGCTCCAGTTCTTTGCCTTCCAGAATCTTCACGATCAAGAGGATCGCCTCAGCTCCAAGGACTTTTGACTGGTAAATCTGGTATTCATCAATAATGAAATCCTTCCTTAAAACGGGCAAACTTGACACTTTCCTCACATCGTGGACGAACTCGGGGCGTCCTTGAAAGAACTTTTCATCCGTCACAACAGAAAGAGCCTTTGCCCCGCCTGCTTCAAACTCCTGCGCAATAAGCCGATGGTCAAAGGAGTTATTGAGTATCCCCCTGGAAGGCGACGCTTTCTTGATTTCTGCGATGACTGAAATGCCGTTGCCTTTAAGGGCTCGTGCAAATCGCGACGATGGCGCTTCATCTTGCGCTCGTTCTTTCAGAATCTCCAACGGCGTGCCATTCTTTTCTTTTAACACCTCGAGCTTTTTGTTCGAAATGATGTCCTGCAGAATACTCATGGCTTCAGGGCACCTTCTATCTTCGCTTTTGGCGCAGGACTCACTTTGACCTGTCGAATTCTTCTCGCGCTTTTGCTGAGGATAGTAAATGTACAATCACCGTATTTTATTTCGTCGTTGATATCAGGAAGTCTTCCACTCATTTTCTGGAGAAACCCAGCAAGGGTTTCATAATCGGAAGCCTCGGGGATGTCGGCTCTGAACTGCACATTAAAATCTCCGATGTTGATTGCAGCATCAACGAGTGTTGTTCCATCAGTGGATTTTTCAACGGCTTTTCCGACCTCATCGTATTCATCGAGTATTTCTCCGACAATCTCCTCAATGATGTCTTCCATCGTCACAAGACCTTCCGTCCCCCCGAATTCATCCACCACAATCGCCAGATGAACTTTTCGCTGTTGAAGTTCTCTCAGGAGTTGGCTGATCTTCTTCGATTCCGGGACGAAATACACTGGCCTGATAATATCCTGCAGGATGATCAAATCCCTGTGCTCTAGCAGACTCAACAAATCCTTGCTGTAAATGACGCCGACGACATTATCCAGTGTCCTTTTGAACACCGGGATTCTCGAATATCCCTCGTCGATAACTTTGTGGATGAGCTTGTCCGTGGCCATGGAGATGTCCACCGCAACAATATCCGGACGAGGCACCATGATTTCTTTGACGGTGATGTCGGAGAATTCAAGAATACTCTTGATGAGCTCGTGCTCCGTTTTGTCCAGCGCACCGCTTTCAGTCCCGGCATCGAGGACCTCGCGAATTTCCGCCTCAGAAAGGTCGGCCTTCAGCAAACCTCCCTTCATAAGAAGGCTTTTCAGGAGGCGCTTACCGGCACTCAATTTCGTCCTTACGAATTTGTTGCTTCGATCCATTGCTGTAACTTCTTCTTTGCAGAACCATTATCCAGTGCTGCACGAGCCTGATGTACACCGTCTTTCAGCGAAGGTACTTTCCCCGCAACGTAGACAGCCGCCGCGGCGTTGAGAACAGCGACTTCCCGGGGCGCGCCATTCTTCCCGGATAGAATTCCCTGAATGATCTCCGCATTTTGCTCAACGTTGCCGCCGCGAATGGCTTCGGCTGAACTCAACTGGACTCCTATGTCTTCTGCGTTGAGAGTGTATGTTTCCACTTTGCCGTTTCTTAATTCACTCACCTTTGTCGGTCCGACGGTTGAAAGTTCATCCAAACCGTCATCTCCATGGACGACGAGGGCATGGTCGGATCCCAACGCCTTGAGAACCTCCGCGATTGTTTCAGTAAGAGACCCCCGGAAAACACCAAGCACCTGCCTCTTTGAGCCTGCGGGGTTTGTGAGGGGGCCAAGGATATTGAATATCGTTCGAATTCCAAGGTCCTTTCGGACTCCTACCGCAAACTTCATGGCCTGGTGCATGACAGGCGCAAAGAGAAAGGTAATCCCAATTTCGTCAAGAACCCTGGAAACTTTCTCCACGGGAATCTCGATATTAATCCCAAGCGCTTTTAGCACATCTGCGCTCCCGCACCGGCTGGAAACAGCCCTGTTCCCATGTTTCGCAACGGCGACACCTGTTGCGCTTGCGATAATCGCGGCCGTCGTTGAGATGTTGAATGTTCCGGATGAATCTCCTCCCGTGCCACACGTGTCTATTACTGACGTGTGCTTGGTGTGAATGTGAACCGCTTTTTCCCGCATTGCCCGCGCACAACCTGTAATTTCCTCCGGAGTTTCCCCCTTCAGGCGAAGCCCCATCAAAAATCCCGCAATCTGGCCATCCGTGGCATTCCCGCTCATGATCTCATTCATCGCCTCGTACGACTCCGAGGTCAAAAGATCCTGTCGATCGGCGAGCTTTGCAATAACCTCTTTAATCATAATTCAAGGCAATCTGTTACGGAAGTCCATGTACCTGCTCGTGAAGAGATTGGCATCTGTCGGCAATGGATTGCCGAGTGATTCCATTTGCTTCCCGATATTCTCGATCCGATCCTGCGGCAGCGGATGCGTCGATAGAAACCGCTGAAATGCTCCCGCCCCGCGACTGCTCGCACCGCCTATCTTCTCGAAGAAATAGCGGATCGCCCCGGGATAATATTCCGTTGAGCGAAGGTACCTTATCGAAAAATTATCCGATTCCTCCTCATCGCCCCTGCTGTTGCGCAACAAAGCCAACCCCGTGAAGAGGTTTCCCGCCATCTTCTCCGCCTCCCCTGGATTTCCTCCGAGCAAGATGCTCAGCACAATCTGATATCCCAGCGCCGTGGTCATCCTCCTTGTCGCATGTCTTCTCTCCGCGTGGGCGATTTCATGGCCGATAACTCCCGCCAATGTCGCTTCATTATCGACGAATTTCAAGAGCCCCGTGTACACGTAAATATAGCCACCTGGCGTACAAAATGCGTTCACCGTACTATCGTCCCTGATAATCTCGAATTGATAGGCATAGATGCCTCGTTTTATGATGTCGGGCGATGAGAGAATCTTGCGACCAATTCCTTCCACGTAAGACTTAACGTCTGAGCGATCCTTGAGCAAAGGATATTCTTTTGCGTTTTTCTTGATTTCCTGATCGAGTTGTTTCCCCAACTCAATGTCCTTGGAGTCCGGAAAAAGGTTGACTCCAAGAGAGCCGCCACAACGCAACGTGGATACGGCAAGAGAGATGACAAAGAAAAGAATTCTTCCAAATGGGTGCAGTTTTTCTTTCATGGTCAATACTCGATGTATTCAAGAAACAACCCTTGAGGTGGAGCTGCCATTCCCGCCGCCGCACGATCCTTTGCGCTCAGGATTTGCTGAAAGGAGGCAAGGCTCCGATAGCCTCGACCAATGTCAACCATCGTTCCGACAAGCGCCCGCACCATTCCATGAAGGAAACGGTTGGCCTTGATTTCAAACTCCAACATCGAACCTTCGAATGTCCAGGACGCCGAATACACGTTACAAATATAGTGCTTGACGTCGGCCTCATTCTTGCAGAAAGAAGTAAAATCGCGTTCACCAACGACCAAACTGGAAGTTTGTTTCATAGCCTCGATATCAAGCGCATAATTCAGACTCCAAGAGTAATTCCTCAGAAGTGCGGTGGCACATTGACTGATGTAGTACCGGTACGCTCTCGCCTTGGCACTGTACCTCGCGTGGAACTCCTCGCCAACCCGCTCTGCGTTGCGAACGACGACATCCCGAGGCAACACCCCATTCAGAGACTTGGCTAGCTTCGATTCTTCAATCTCTCTGGCGGTACGGAAATTTGCCACCTGACCTCGGGCATGGACACCGGCATCAGTCCGTCCCGCGCCGATAACACGAACGTCCTCCTGCAGAATCGTTCGCAAAGCATTCTCAAGTTCACCCTGGACAGACCTTCCGTTTTCCTGATATTGCCACCCGACAAAATCAGTGCCGTCATATTCCAATTCCAGCTTCACATTTCGCATTGCCTATCCATGGAACAAAAAATCCCGCGCTGGTGGCGGGACCCCGTTATCCTCTGCATTGTTTGGTTTAAAACTCTCGAGAAACCTTCACCGCAACGCCGTGAGCTGCCATGAGTCCACCCAGCGGAATAACTCCGAACTGCCAGGCCTCTTCGTATTGGGCTCGTCTATTGTGCGCTGCCGCGGCTCTCCCTGCCATAAACGCCGAAATGATGCGATTTACGACGACGGCAGCGAGAAGAAAATTGGCGTTGCGATAAATCTCATCGCTTCGAATTCTCAACGATTTGAATTCTTCACGATGGCTATCGCTGTCCCATTGCCACCCGTACTGGGGAGTCGTGTAGGTGAGGCTGTATTCGCGATTCCGAAGTTTTTGTTGATTATACTCTTCAACGTTGGGGAAGTTCCCGATATTGACTTCAAATTGCTCGTCCTTACCTTCCAATTGTGCACCCGAGTGCTGCTGGGCAAAGATCCGTGCGTCATTCCGAAGCCAATGACCATGACTTATGAAACCAGCGTACGTGAGCCAAAGGCCGGACTCTCCAATGAGAAAATATTGTCCCGTCGAAAACGATCCTGCATACAACTCTCCCATACCCGGCAAAGCCAGTGAATACGCGACTGCAAGCCATACTGATTTCTGTTTCGTCTCTCGCTCGAAAGCAAACAGCTCAACGTGCTTCAGACTTCGTTGCCCAGATTCTTCGATGAGAAGAGTTCTGATTCGAGCCTGCGGTTTCGCGAACTGAACGCAGGAAAACAGTAAGAGGCAAGACAAGCAGAGTTTCGACGTCATACGATCGCGCCCTCGGCCATTCTTTCAACATCTTCAGTTTCAACCAACGGATCATGAATCACTCCTTCACAGCCATTCTCTCCTGAACCTGTGATACGTACAGGCCGTATTTGATTTCTCAAGTCCTGGAAGGAAGAGACGTCAACGCGAAGATATGAGTCCGTCAAGCCCGTCGACACGCCTTTATCACGACTCTCCTCAAAAAGCACATCAACCAGGTTCCCCCGAAAGGATTCCTGAAAAACACGACGTTTGCGGGCGCTGAGCTCTCTGAGTTTTTCGCTCCGTAGTGCCCGAACATGAGGTTCAACAGCTCCTGCGAAACCCGCCGCGGGAGTGTTTGGTCGCTCAGAATAAGAAAAGACATGGAGGTAGGTGAAGGGAAGGTCAAGAAGAAAACGATGGGTCTCTGAAAACAGTTCCTCCGTTTCCCCAGGGAATCCTACAATGACATCTGCGCCAATTCCCGAAAGAGGCGCTTTTGTTTTAATGTATTCAATGCGGCTTGCATACCAGGATGTTCCATATCTGCGTCTCATCTTGTTCAGGAGCGCATCAGTACCTGATTGTAGCGGAATATGAAAATGGTTGCAGAGTTTCCGCTCCGAAAGCCAGAAATCCAGCACCTGGTCGCTCAACAGGTTCGGCTCGATGGAACTCACCCGAATTCGTTCCAGACCTTCAATGCGCACAAACTCTTTCAACAGCGAGAGGAGGTTTGTCCCAATCTTCTTTCCATAGTCCCCGACATTGACGCCCGTCAACACGATCTCCTTGTATCCTGCCTCAACCGCCGTCCTTGCTTGAGACGCGAGTTCCCGGATTGGAACGCTGCGGCTTTCTCCTCGGGCAAGAGGAATTGTACAAAAAGCGCAAGTGTAATCGCAACCGTCCTGAATTTTGAGAAAAGTCCTCGTCCTCTCGGAAAACCCTGCGGAGGAGGCAAAATGGAAATCCTGGTTTCCGGCTATCGACGATACGCGAACTTCTGGAGCTTGGTTTTTGAGAAATCCTGATGAGTATTTGACGACGTCGATTTTCTCTTTTGTCCCCAGGACGAGGTCCACGCCGGGGATCGCAGCGATTTCTTGAGGTTGAAGCTGAGCATAACACCCGGTAACAACAACAAAGGCATCAGGAGATTTCCGCAGAGCTCTCCTCACGAGCTGCCTGCATTCGCGGTCGGCACGTTCGGTCACGCTGCACGTGTTGATGACGACGACGTTGGCAGTGTCGTCAATACTGACGGGCTTATATCCGAGCCGAAGAAACTGCACGCCAATCGCGGAGGTTTCAGCGAAGTTCAGCTTGCAGCCAAGTGTATGGAGAGCGACCCGCTTCATAATGAAAAAGAGTTGCCCGATTGAGTTCGAACAACTCTTTTTGAAAACATGGAATGCAACACTACGTTGTACTTGGTGTTTCCGTAAAGCTGGATTCCGACGGCGTGATGGGCGTCGTCACAATATCCTTCAGCGTCATGGGAGAGAGTTTATGAGAAAACACGTAATCGTCCACGAGCTTCTGTTCTTTCCCTCTCAAGAATTCCAGCGCAGACAGAACAATCTTCTTGCTCTCCTTGTCGAATTCGATAACTTTGAGATTCAATCCATCGCCGACTTTGAACGATTCTGCAATGTTCTTCACCGGGGTCTGGGATAACTGCGAAAGAGGCACAAAACCATCCACGCCCAGCGGTAACTCCACTATGACGCCTTTTTCGATGATGCGAACAACCTTACTCTCGACGTCCGTGCCAACCTTGTAAGAGTTTTCAAACGCTTCCCAAGGATTGTCCTGAATTTGCTTGTGGCCAAGCGAAATACGTCTCTGCTCAACGTCGATAGCGAGGATCACGACATCGATCTTATCACCTTTTTTGACGACCTCGCCCGGATGTCGAATCTTTTTTGTCCATGACAGATCCGAAATATGGACCAACCCGTCGACTCCTTCTTCGAGTTCCACGAACACTCCAAAATTCGTCAGGTTCCGCACGACTCCGGTGTGTTTTGAACCGATAGGGTATTTCTGCATAAGTGTCGTCCAGGGGTCTGGTTCAAGCTGTTTCATTCCGAGTGAAATTTTCTTTCCGTCTTTATCAAGCGAAAGGATGATGCCATCAACCATCTGGCCCATCGAGACAACTTGCGATGGATGCTTGATGTGCTGCGTCCAGCTCATTTCGGATATGTGGATGAGACCTTCGATTCCTTTTTCAATCTCGACAAATGCGCCGTAGTCAGTCAAAGAGACGACCTTCCCCGTAACTTTCGTGCCGACGGGGTACTTGAGGTCGATGTTTTCCCACGGATGCGGCAGCAATTGCTTCATGCCGAGAGAAATCCGCTTCTTTTCCTGGTCGAAGTCGAGAACGACGACGTTTACGGTTTGATCCAACTTTACAACCTCAGAAGGATGATTGACGCGCCCCCAGGAGAGGTCGGTAATATGCACTAGTCCATCAACGCCACCGAGGTCGACAAAGACTCCAAAATCAGTGATAGCCTTTGCGTGGCCCTCCAGAATTTGTCCTTTTTCAAGGCTATCGAGAATAGTTTTCCTTTGGCTTGCAAGCTCTTCTTCGACAAGGATCTTATGACTTACGACGACATTTTCCGAGGGATGATTGACCTTCACGACGCGAAAATCCATTTCCCTTCCGATGAAAGCATCAAAATCGCGAACTGGGCGGACGTCAATCTGGGAGCCAGGCAAGAACGCGTCGAGGCCCATGAGGTCGACAACGATGCCGCCTTTCGTCCGACGGACGCACCTGCCCCGAAGGACTTCTCCTTTCTCGTAGGAACGGACAATTCGTTCCCAAACGCGCATAAAATCCGCGCGCTTGCGTGAGAGCACAAGCTGACCCTCTTTGTTCTCGACGCTTTCGAGAAACACTTCAACTTCGTCTCCGATTTTCATTTCTTTGAGATTCGGAAATTCACCAACGGGAACCGAACCCTCAGATTTGAACCCGATGTCAATTGCAACGTTCGAATCTCCGATATGCACAATGCGGCCTTTTACGATTTCTCCCGCGTGAAACGAACCCATGGTGCCTTCGTACAGCTTTACTAATTCCCTGTATTCGCTTTCTGAATACCCGCTACCGTCTACATCTGGTGGTACATTCAAGGCTTGCGCCATTCATCCTCCTCGTACAGCGATGATACCCTCGGCTGTCATTCCCGATGCCCGTCATCAAAGCAACGGAAAACAACAACTTCGGAACAAATGAAGTTAATGAATAATGGATTATGCGATGACTGTCAAACAAACGGAGCAACAAACCAACGCCCTCATGCAGCGGCAGGTTGTTGTTCAAACTTTTCTTCGATGACCTTCCTGATGCTCTCCATCAGCCATTGCGGTGTCGAGGTCGCACCTGTTACCCCCACCGATTCAACACCGTCAAACCACTCGTTCTGGAGCTCAGTAGAATCTTCAACAAAATATGTCTTAGCGTTCTCAGATTTTGCAATTTCATATAACACTTTTCCGTTGGAGCTGTGCCGGCCCGCCACAAAAATAACTGCATCGTTTGCCCTGGCAAACTCCCGCAATTTTTTGTCACGCCCTGAGACCTGACCGCAAATCGTATCCTTTGCATGAAAGCCAATCGCTTCATCCTCAATTGACCCCACGACAAGCTCCTTCACCCGCCGCTCAAGCTCCGCTTTGATGTTATAGAACGTCGGCTTATCCATCGTTGTTTGTGAAAATAAAACCGTCTTTCGGTCCAAGTTTACTTTGTCAATCTCTTCGACTGACTTAATGACAATGGCTTCGCCGTTCGTCTGTCCAACGAGGCCGATGACCTCCGCATGCTCTATCTTTCCATAAACGACGATCTGGTAACCGTCAAGATAAAAGCGACGGATTCGTTCCTGCACTTTGGTCACCACGGGGCATGTGGCATCGATAATGGTGATTCCCAATTTCTCCGCCCTCTGATAGGTCGACGGTGGCTCTCCATGTGCGCGAATCAAAACCGTCTGACCTGTTACTTTATCAAGTTCATTCAGCGGAATGGTCTTTAACCCTTTCTCTCCAAGCCTCTTGATTTCCATTGGGTTGTGGATAATTTCGCCGATGGAATACAGAGGTCTGCCTTTGGCCGTTAACTCCTGCTCGGCAATTTCGATTGTCCTCACGACACCCCAGCAAAAACCCGAATGTTGATCGACAGTGACTTTCACGTTTTTTTTCTACCTATGACTTCCTTTGCCTTATGAACAATGAAATCCGATTGCTCCTCCATCGTCAGGTCAGATGTATCGAGCACAATCGCATCCTTTGCCTGCCTGAGCGGGCTCGCTTCTCGTGTCGAATCCCTTCGATCTCGTTCCTCGATCTCCTGCGCGAGGCTATTCTCGTCAACATCAACCCCAGCCACTGCGAGTTCTTTCTTTCTCCTGCGTGCCCGTTCAGATACGTTGGCCACCATGAAAATCTTCAGGTCGGAACTCGGCAAAACAACCGTACCAATGTCTCTGCCCTCCAGCACAACCCCTCCATTGGCAGCCATCTTCCTTTGCTCACGGACAAGAACTTCGCGGACGCTCGGGATGCTGCTGACAACACTGACGGCCTTGGTGACCTCGCTCGTGCGAATGCGGTTTGTCACGTTGCGGCCGTCAATAAAGACCTTTGTCGAGTTGTGGGAACTTTCAAGTCGGATTTCACTCTGCTGGGCAAGAGCCGAGATCCGCTCTTTTTCAGCAAGCGGAATTCCCGCTTCCAGAACCCTAAGTGTTATCGCCCTGTACATCGCCCCTGTATCAATGTGAACATAACCCAGTTTCTTTGCTACCAGCTCCGCTGTACTGCTTTTTCCCGCTCCTGCAGGGCCGTCGATGGCGATAACGATCTTCTTCAATGAACGTTTAGCAATTAGGCTTTAAATATAACCAATTTCCACTTTGCGAGCAATCGATTTTCTTTATTTTCCTTCGATTTTCAGGTATCTTTGCCCCTGAAATGAGAAAATTGTCGCATGCCGAAATATCGAGGAAGAGAACCAAGTTGAACGATCTTCCGCGAGCTTCGCGAATTCCGGTGACAGTTCTCGTCGACAACGTGCGGAGTCTCTACAACGTTGGGTCCATTTTTCGAACGTCCGACGGAGCAATGATCACGAAACTCCTTCTCACCGGCTTTACGCCTTCCCCGCCGAGGAAGGAAATAGACAAGACCGCACTGGGCTCGACGGACAGCGTGCCATGGGAGTATTTCAAAGACCCCATGGCCGCCGTTGCAGCCATCAAACGAGCCGGCTATAGACTTTGTTGCCTTGAACTCACAGACTCCAGCAAACCCTACGACCACATCCAGCACAGCGATTTTCCGCTCTGCCTTGTCATCGGCAATGAAATTACGGGGATTTCCAAAGGCATACTCTCGAATTCAGACATGGCCATCGAGATCCCGATGTTTGGGGTAAAACAATCCCTGAATGTTGCGGTTGCCTACGGAATCGCGATCTTCGAGCTCGCACGAACCTGGCATAAGTACCAACTGGACCGCGTTCCTCAATCAAACGCTTTTGTATAAAAATCCTCTTTCTCGTGAGTGTGAATCCTCACAACACCTGCCCTCACCAGTTGGATAAGAATTCGCGATGCCCTTCGGTTTGAGACATTGACGAGGCGCGCGAATTCCCTGACGGTGATCCTTTCATTCTTATCGAAGAAATCAAAGAGCCTGCGCTCATTCTCTCCAATCGCAAAGCGCAACGGAGGCGCGTTAACGCCTTCTGAACGGAGAATTCGGACAACTTCCTTGCTTGCAACCACTGTTTTGTCGTTCACCCGAATGAACACCCTGCTGGCCTCATCTCCTGTTTCACCGTTTTCGCCGACGACCACGTGTGGTTTTTGATTACTCTCGTGGACTTGCGTAACGATGACGTCTTTTCCCTTGTAAGGAACAATTTCTATTTCAGGTTCGATCGGTGGATCACAATAGAAGGACCCCGATGTTCGTATGAGATCGACTTCGCTTTTTTCGCTTTCCACGCCCACGACTGTCCGGTCATCATCAACGCCGAAAAGGATCGTTCCACCCTTTGTGTTCGCGAACCCTATAAGGGCGCGGGCAATTTTTTCAGGGCTCGTCACTTTTCTCTTAAACTCCAGTTGAAACCCTTCGCCCTCGTCCAGCATGTCTTGAATATCCCTGTAATTCATAGCGAATCCCTTTTAGCGACTGACGTATCGGTAACAAGTTTTGGAGGTACGGGTTGGAGCAACGGTGAGTCGAGCTGAAGTGCCATGGAGTCGATCTCAACCGCCAGGGATTCCGTGAGGACAGAACCTGTATCAATTGGAACCATTCCCCTTGCTCTCATTCGCTCGAGAATGA
>CAYNRS010000011.1:11379-12730 GCA_964399565.1 uncultured Ignavibacteriaceae bacterium | reverse complement strand
TAAACAGTGCATTACGACACAGTCAGATTTTGCGGCGGCGAGAAGTTTTTCATCAAGGACATATCCTTTAAATGCTTTTCGTCGAATTTTGGCTTCTTTCTCTTGCCCCATGCTTACCCAAACATCGGTATACAGCGCATCGGCGCCTCGAGCGGCATCTCGTGGGTCCTTGACGATTTCTACCGTTCCAATCCCCGATGACTTGGCTTTTTTCAGTATCCCTGCATCTGGGTGGAATCCTTTGGGAGCCGCAAGAACAAAATGAATGGGGAAGAGAGTTGCAAACTCGAGCCAGGAATAAACAATATTGTTGCCGTCTCCAATGAAGGCGACTTTCACATTCTCGCGTAATTTGCCGCGTTTCTTGAGTGTGTAAGCGTCAGCTAAAACCTGGCAGGGGTGTGAAAGGTCAGTCAATGCATTCACCACCGGGACTGATGCATGTTCGGCCAGCTCAAGGAGCGTGGAATGATCGAACAAGCGGGCAACAATGAGACTCGTGTACCGAGAAAGGAGTTTTGCGACGTCTTTGGCCTTTTCGCGTTCTCCGATACCGATGCCCTCCTGGGAAAGAAAGACCGAATGCCCGCCCAGCTGATGAATGCCAACTTCAAACGACACGCGCGTGCGAAGGGACGGTTTCTGGAAAATGAGGGAGGCGGATTTGCCGGTCAATGGCTTATAGCTGAAGTCAGATCTCAGAACATCCGTTATGGAGAACAGCTCTTCGATTTCGTCTTTGCTGAAGTCAAAAATGGAAGTGAAATCCTTTTTCATGAGGTCACTGTTGGTTCTCTTGTATCGATGGCAGAGCCACACGAAGCTGGGAGGAGAGTTCCTCCGGAATCATTTGAGTCCCGATTCCTTCATCCGTAAAAATCTCAAGGAGCAGGGAATGCTTTACGCGGCCGTCGATGATGTGAACCTTGCGCACGCCCGACGCCACCGTGTCAAACGCTGACTGTACCTTTGGAATCATGCCTCCGAAAATGGACCCCTGTTCAATCAAGCGCGCGGCTTCGGGTTTCGTGAGCGTTGAGATCAGTTTTTTGTTGACGAGAATGCCCTCGATGTCGCTCAGGTAGACGAGTTTTTCCGCTTTCAACGCCGATGCGATTGCGCCGGCAGCAAGGTCTGCGTTAACGTTGAACATTTGTCCCTGCTCGGTGACTCCGAGCGGGGCGATCACGGGCATCATGCCGTTGGAGAGAAGGAGATTCAAAAAACTGACATTCACCGTGGTCACTTCGCCCACAAAGCCAAGGTCGGAGCCGTTTGTGTTTGCCTTCTTCACTCTGAGCAGGGAATTGTCTACGCCGCATAATCCCAGCGCGTTTCCGCCGTTCACGTT
>CAYNRS010000011.1:0-11369 GCA_964399565.1 uncultured Ignavibacteriaceae bacterium | reverse complement strand
TTCGTAATCTCCTTGTTGATTTTTCCGGCCAGAACCATGACGACCACGTCTATCGTCTTCTGGTCGGTGTATCGTTGTCCGTCGACGAATCGGGTCTCAATGCCAAGCTGGGAGGCAGTCTCCGTAATCTCTTTTCCGCCGCCGTGAACAATGACAATGTTAATACCGATCTTTCGCAAAATCGTGACGTCTTTTGCAAATGTCTGCTTCAGACTCTCATCCGTCATCGCAGCGCCGCCGTATTTGATGACAAACGTCTTCCCCTCGTAAGCCTGAATGTAAGGCAATGCCTCGACGAGAACTTCTTGCTTCGTTGATGAGTGAATCATGCGGGTTTGCTCCTTACGACCGGTAGCTTGCGTTGATATGCACGTAGTCCTTTGTCAGGTCGCACGTCCAGAACCTTGCACTGTGTTGACCCTGGTTTAGATCGACCGTAACGAGAATATTTTCCTGAGTCAGGACATGATGTCCTTTTTCCTCATCAAGAACGACCTCATAGTTCCTTTTTAGGACTGGTACATCTCCGAACCAGATCTCGACGTCGTCCGGGTTGAAATCAATCCCTGAATAGCCGACAGCCGCAAGAATCCTTCCCCAATTTGCATCTGCGCCGTGAATTGCCGTTTTGACGAGATTGGAGTTTGCGACGGAACTCGCAGCCTGGGCCGCTTCGTCTTCCGACTTGGCGCCGGTCACGAGCACTTCGATGAGCTTTGTTGCTCCTTCACCGTCACGCGCGATCATTTTTGCCAGCTTGATCATCACGTACTCAAGAGCAGAGCAAAACAGCTGAAATTCCTCGGTATGGTCTTTGATTGGCTTATTGCGGGCCTGTCCATTGGCCATTATCAGCGCCATGTCGTTTGTACTCATATCGCCGTCCACCGTAATGCGGTTGAACGACTTGTTATTTGCATGGTGTAAAGCCTTTTGAAGAACCGGGTGAGAGATCACTGCGTCCGTTGTGAGAAAAGCGAGCATGGTTGCCATATTTGGAGCAATCATACCAGATCCCTTTGCCATTCCGCCGATGGTAACGACAGATGATCCAAGAGTGAACTGCACGGCAACTTCCTTCGAGTACGTATCTGTCGTCATGATGGCTTCCGCGGCGTCTTTATTTCCTTCACGGCTCAACTGTCCCGAGAGTTGGCGGATTCCGTCAACGATTTTGTCCATCGGCAAATACTGGCCGATGACGCCTGTCGACGAAACCAGCACGTGTTCCTTCGGTAGGCTCAGCGCTTTTGCAGTGTCGTCCACCATCTTCCAGGCGTCGTTGAGTCCGCGCTCGCCAGTGCAGGCGTTTGCATTCCCGCTGTTGGCAACAAGGGCGGAACATTCGTGAGATCGTTGAAGCTGCAGTTTGTCGACCAGGATCGGAGCAGCCTGAGTCTTGTTCAGGGTGAAGACTGCTCCAACGTTCGCGGGGACAGACGAACGAATGAGTGCAAGATCCTTCTTTGCTTTGCGGATACCGCAGTACATGCCGCCGGCGACAAATCCTTGAGGGGCGGTCACGCCTCCGATGCATTCATTCAGCGAAAGAGGGTTGGTCATAGAAGTCCTTCTGTTTCTTCGAACCCGAACATAATGTTCATGTTTTGCACCGCCTGGCCAGCGGCGCCTTTGATAAGATTGTCAATGGTGGAAAGCACAATGAGCTGGTTGTTTTCAGGATGCAATCGGAAACCGATGTCAATATAATTCGTGAAATTGACATTCTTGATTTCTGGAATGGCGCTGGATGAATAACGAACAAACATTGCGTTCTTGTAATACTTGTCAAAAGTGCCAACAACATCCTGCTCGCTCACCTTCCCGGAAACCACGGCATACATGCTCGTGTATATTCCACGCGTAATCGGAAGTAGATGTGGGACGAACGTCAACGAAACATCCTTCTTCGAAATCATTTGCAGCGTCTGCCGTATTTCAGGAGTATGTTGGTGCTCGCCGACCTTGTACGCTTTCACCGACTCGTTGACTTCAACGAAGGAAAGATCCGACGAGGAACTTCGTCCTGCGCCGGAAACGCCGGATAACGAATTCACGACAATTCCCTCAGGCCGAATCAATCCTTCTTTCAGAAGTGGAGCGAGGGGGAGGATTGCGCTTGTGGGGTAACATCCGGGATTGGAGATAAGAGAGGCGGAGCGAATATCCGCTCGATTCCATTCGGGCAAGCCGTAGACGGCTTTCTGGAGGATTTCGGCGGCCTTGTGCTCACGTTTATAGAATTTCTGATACACGGCTGGATCCCGGAATCGAAAATCGCCGCCAAGGTCAATAATTCTCTTTCCCCGATGCAAAAGCTCGGGAACGATATGCATCGCCTCGCCCGAAGGAAGCGCAATAATAACGACATCACTGGAACATACCGCCTCGGCAGAATAGGACTCAAACGTTGAATCAATGAAGGAGCGAAAAACGGGAAATACGCCGTCCACTCGCTTCCCGGCTGAAGTATTCGCAAAGAGCTTGTGCATCTTGACATTCTCGTGCCGGGAGAGGATTCTCATGAGCTCGGCCCCCGAATAGCCCGAGGCGCCCACGATGGAAGCACTGATTTGAGCCATGCATAATTATACAACATTATGCATAAATATGCAAGAGAAATTTTTGGAAAAACAAAAAAGGCGTCCCTGCGGGACGCCTTGCATAAAAACCACGAGCTTTGGTTACGGAAGATAGACGGCGAGTGTCAGGGATCCGCTGTTCGAGATGCCAAGCGTACTCCCGCTGCCGATCTTGGTGGTTGTGGTCGTCGTACCGGTCGTCACTTCCTGGTCCTTTCGCGATGTGGATGCGTATCCAAGCCGATACTCAGCGGCCAGGCTCACCTCCTTATACAGGAAGAACTCAACACCAAGCAGTCCAAAAACCTGAAAAGAGGAACCTCCGACGTAGCCTATGCCGTTCACGGATTCGCCTGCCGAACGATTTTTGGTGGTCGTTTGAGCTGGCGGTGGGTTGCCTGTCACAACGTTCTTCGATTCGGTTGAGGTTGTCGTGAGGCTCAGGCCGGCGCCAATATAGGGGATGACCCTGGCTCTCCCCATGTGCCATTCCGCCGCGCCGGAAACACCGAGCGCGCTTGCCGACGCCGACCCGTCTTCCCCGGTATTCGGTGCGACGGGGTTGGCGGGGTTCGTTTGGCTCGCGCTTGTGAACTGGACGCCCGCCCGAACGGCAAGGTCATTTGACAGATAATAACGCGCTCCAATGCCGCCGTCAAACGTTCCGGCGGACAAAAATGAAAATCCGCCAAAAGAAAAGAGAACTGCTTTTGACCCTCCCGCTAAACTGGGAACGACATCCTGTGCAGAACTCAGGCTCAGGAAGGTCGAGAGAGCGAGGGGCACGAGAAGCTTTCTCATATGAGTCTCCTTGTGAGGTGTGTGAAATGGTTGTTGCCCCCCGAAGCTAATATACACGAACCGCCGAAAAACTCAATGCCCTGCGTGACGCCAATCATGCGTTGGGTAGATGAAAAAATCTTCATACATTAGTGTGAAATTCTTCCACAAAGCCTACCTTCCATGGGATTTACTTGCGGTATTGTCGGACTTCCCAACGTTGGCAAGTCCACGATGTTTAACGCCATCACGTCAGCCCGGGCAGAGGTTGCGAACTACGCTTTTTGCACCATCGACCCGAATGTGGGAGTAGTGTCGGTCCCTGACGCGAGAGTTGAGCGCCTTTCGGAGATCTACAAACCCGCAAAAACCATTCCAACAACATTGGAGTTTCTCGACATCGCAGGACTTGTAAAGGGCGCCAGCAAGGGGGATGGGTTGGGCAATCAGTTCTTATCGCACATCCGAAATGTCGACGCGATCGCACATGTGGTGCGTTGCTTTGAAGACGAGAATGTCGTACACGTGGACGGCATCGTCGATCCGAAACGAGACATCGAAATCATCGAGGCTGAGCTCATACTCAAAGACCTCGAAACAGTAGAGCGAAAACTCTCCGATGCCGAAAAGAATGCGAAAACGGGGGAAAAGAAAACTCGCGAGGAAGCCGACTTCTATGCTCGAACCCGGAAACATCTTCTCGGTGGACGGCTTGCAAGATATTTGCGTGCGGAAACAGAAGAGGAGAAAACCTGGTTGCGGGACCTGCATCTGCTGTCAAACAAACCAGTAATGTATGTCTGTAACGTGCACGAGAAAATGACCGCAGCTGAGGGAAAACATGTCGAAGAGGTTCGTGCCATCGCAGCAAAGGAAGGAGCAAAAGTGGTCGTTGTAAGTGCGTCCGTGGAAGCGGAAGTCGCTGAGTTACCACAGGGGGAGCGTAAGAGCTTTCTCGAGAGTTTGGGCCTGAAAGAATCAGGATTGTCGAAGGTCATCCGCGAGGGATACGACCTGCTTCATTTGATTACCTTCTTCACGGCCGGTCCGAAGGAGGTGCACGCCTGGACTGTTGAGAGGGGGACTCATGCTCCGCAAGCAGCCGGCGCAATTCACAGCGACTTTGAAAGAGGGTTCATCAGAGCCGAAATCATGTCATTTTCTGACCTCGATATCCTGGAGTCGGAGGTCGCGGTGAAGGATAAAGGGCTTATGCGTGTGGAAGGGAGAGAGTACGAGATTCGCGACGGCGACGTTGCGTATTTTAGATTTAACGTATAGTGCAGAAGCCTGACTTTGACGGGTCGGTGGCTCGCAAAAGTCAGACTGCTCACAAGTTGACATTATTTTCTTCCTACGGGGTCATCGTTCTCCCAATACATCTTCTGCATTTTCTTTTCAACCGGCCACAGTTGGTCTAACGTTTCCGCGTTGTAGAGAAGTCCGCTTCTCATTACATAACGAAGAGAAGTTGAGTTCCTGATGTTCTCGAGCGGATCCTTATCGAGGACGATGATATCTGCCAGTTTTCCTTTCTCCAGTGAACCGAGGTCTTTCTCAAACCCGATTGCCAACGCGCCGTTGTAGGTTGCGCATTTCAAGGCGTCGATTTCCTGCATCCCGCCCGATTGCACATTCCACAGTTCCCAATGATATCCAAGCCCCTGGAGCTGACCGTGACCGCCAACGCAAACAGTGCCACCCGCTTCCAGGATTTTTTTCGCCTGCTCCGCATGAAGCTTAAAAACGTGTTCCTCAGCGGTAAACCAGGGGCGCCTTTTGGCCAGCTTGTCAATCTCATAATGCGGAAAGAATTTCCTCAGTTTTGGGTCTCTATGAACTTCGGTAGTTTCATAATAGTAATTCTCTGCCCAAGGGCCACCGTAGGAAACGAGCAGTGTAGGTGTATACGCAGTTCCTGACTTTGCAACGAACTCGACGAAATCGCGATACAGCGGCGAGATCGGAAACGAGTGTTCATGGCCAGGATAACCATCGATAATTTGTGTGAGGTCGAGCTTCATGTCGAGTGCGCCTTCGGTTGTCGGCATAATCTCCCGCTCTTTTGCCGCCATGATAATCCATTGCCGAGTGTTGCGATCTCCCGCAACATACTGCTTGATCGTGTTCGTCTTGAAATATTCTGCGTACCGCTTCATCACCCTTCGGGCCTCTTTCAAGCTTTTGATTTGGTCCGTTCCAAACACGCCCGGGCCGGTGTGAAAGACACGAGGGCCGACAAGATCGCCTGTTTCAACCATGTCGCTGTAGGTGAGAACATCTGTTGTGCTCGTCTGAGGATCTCGTGTCGTCAGAACGCCATACGCGAGGTTGCTCAAATATTCCCACACTACCCCGCGATGAATCCTCCACGCAGGCCACATGTGAGCGTGGGCGTCCACAAAACCCGGCAAAAGGAATTTTCCCTTCACCTCGATCTCTTTGGCCCCTTGTGGTGTTTTCACGGCATTCCCCGGCCCAACCTCAACAATGCGGTTATCATTCACGATAATTGCGCCATCGTTGATGATGCCGTCATTCGGTGCATTGGGATCCATTGTAAGGATTCTGGCTCCGCGGAGAACGAGAGCCCCTTTTCCATGAAGGCGCGGCATTTCCAGCCTGATTACAATTTTTTTGGGTTCAAATGTTGGCTCCTCCTCATCTTCATCCTTTGGCTCTTCCTTTTTTACTTGCCTGCGTTTTGCGACTTTTACGGAGTCTGCGTACGCCTTGGCCTCGTCGAAGTTATATCGGAAGACAGTATTGCCGATAGACCAGATGGCTTCTTTTGTTCCCAATCCCCAATTCATGAACTCGCCCATAATGACAGTGAGTTTTTCCGCGGGGAACGCTGCCTTGCCTGGGTCAAGAAGCGCAAGCGCAGGCGGATCACCACCAACAACAGGAATGCTAATTCGATAAATGTGATTCTGAGACAGCACAAGCGCATGCTCTCCGTCATTTCCCATGATAACTTCATCTGCGGGGAGGGCTTTTTCGCCGCCAAACGGGGGCATGGTTCCTGTGACTTTTGCGTGTATTTTTCTGTCAGTTCCATCGAGACGGAAAGAAACAAGTCCGGCTTCTCCTTCATAGACGTAGATGCGGTCAGGCTTATCGGCAAAATGAGGTCGATCGCCTTTGAGCGGGGCAATCTTTTTTGCTGCGCCGCCATCAAAGGGAAATCTTACCAGCTCAAGCCCTTGTCCCCTGATGAAGTTAAAGATGCTGAAGTTCCGTTGTTGCTGCCACGGTGAGCGGGATGCAATGATTTCCTTCCCGTCGGGAGACCAAAGGACGTGGGCGTAGTAGGCGTTCACATCACTGATTCTTTGAGGAGAGCCTCCCCGCGCACTCACTCTGTACACGCTGCCCCCATCGGCTTCGGACCAGGTGATGAATGCAATGGATCTGCCATCCGGGCTCCAGGCATGGGAGAATTGTCCGACGGTCATCTCCACCGTCTTTGTCGTCCTGCCGGAAGCAGCTTCATGAATGTAGAGTCTGTTCAATGCAGTAAAGGCAATTTGTTTTCCGTCGGGAGATAGCACCGCTCCTCGCACCTGGCGTACCTCGACAGGTCCGTCCTCGACGGATTTGGCAAAATGCACACGGGGGCCGAGTTGAAGATCCGTTTCCACGTCAACAGGAATTTCGGTCTGTTTACCGGAAGGAATTTCTAATCGCATCATCTTGCCGTCTATGGCGGCTATGATCGACTTGCTATCCGGCGTAAAGGAATACCCGGGAAGGAGATCTCGAGTGAAGCGGGACTCTTGGTCATCTCGTTGGATAGGGTATGCAAGCCATTGTTCCGAGCTCGTTTGCAGGTTCCTGAGACGGAATCCCGTTTTCGCGTCGTGGCGCGAGGCATAAACAAGCCATTTTCCGTCTGGAGATATCGCAGGGCGGATCGCACCGCCTGATTCGGCGGTGAGCTGAAATGTTTCCCCGTTATCGCGGTCGTAGATGGCAACCTGAAATTCAAACCGCGGAAGGTTGTATCCCCACCGACCCATTTTTGTTGAGTAATAAATGTAACGTCCTTCAGGTCCGAACGCTGCCCCGAGTGAATTTCGATTCTGTTCCTTGGCATTGAGATCGATTCCACTTCCTCCATCAATGTGATACATCCACAAATGATTCCCGCCAAGGCCGGAAACAACCAACTTTGATGCAACAATGTATTTGCCGTCCGGGGTCCATTCGGGTGAGCAGTACGCACCCGAGCCTTGCGTGAGCTGCTTCAGTCCCGTTGTGTCTGAGGCCGACGTTGTGTCCTCAACCGTAAAACCGACATCCAAAAGCCAGAGGTTCTCAGCTCCCGACCGGTCACTGGTAAAAACGATTTTCTTTCCGTCCGGCGAAAACCTTGGCTGATTGTCGAGAGCCAGGCCCCGCGTGATCTGTTTTGCTTTACCACCCGTGATGGGAACGGTGAAGAGGTCGCCAAGCATGTCAAAAACGATTATCTTCCCATCTGGAGAGACATCAAGCGACATCCATGTGAATTCATCTGTCTTGAGCCGGATGGTACGCTCGGCTTTCAAAGGGAGATCGCGCTTTTCCTTTTTCTTTGCAGCAACGGTGGTGTCTTTACTGGTCGTGTCGGCTGGAACAGAGAGTGTTGAAGCATTGACAAGAGTCGGTAAACAGAACACCACAAAGAACGCGCGCAGATTCGCAGTCATGAGATTCTCCTGATGGCGGGAGTGGATGAATTTTTTCTTGGGATTCGTCTGGGACAATTGGACCTTCTTACTTCTAGCGTATTGTCTTTGGCGCCTTTTGTCCCTCGGGAATCAAAGTGATGTAGTTTAAAGGATCGCGGATTTTCTTGAAATCTTCTTTTGAAGCTTGAAGAAGTTGCGGGGAGGTCAGAAGGTCAAGCGTCGTGTACGCCAGCGCTTTTGCGGCGACCAGCATCCCTTTTTCACCAATGCCCGTTCCCGTACATGCGACAATTTGCCAGCTGTGCCCTGGAGCGCCGAAGGTATTCGTCGCAGCTGTCAATTGGCCGACCGGCACAAACCAGCTGATATCGCCGACATCGGTTGAAGCAAGGCCCTGAAATGGCCGATCCGGCAGGGCCTCCACGTCTTCAGAAAGAGCTTTCTCGAATTTCCTCCCCAGCGGTTCCTGCGTTTTCGCGGCAAATCGTTTCTCATCATCAGTAAACTTTGGCGCTCCGACCAACTGAAGGTTCTTGACGATAGCCTCGGAAAGAACCCGGTTCGGCAACACTTCATGCATGTCGGCGTCGACATGGACGGAGGCAAGCGTCGTTCGCGTCATCATTGCGGCTCCGCGGGCAATTTCATTGATCCATTGGTAGTATTTCTCCACATCGGTATGCTTGTTGGCGCGAATATAATACCACACCTCTGCTTCAGGGGGTACGACGTTCGGCTGGCCACCCCCGTCGGTGATGACGTAATGAATTCTCGCGTCTTCGCGAACATGTTCGCGCATATAGTTAACGCCGTTGTTCATCAGCTCAACGGCATCGAGTGCACTCCGGCCTTCATGCGGCGATGTCGAAGCATGAGCGGGCAAACCTGTAAAACGAAACTTCACCGAAACATTCGCTTTGGTGTAGCTGTAACTTGCCGCTGTCCTGTCACCGGCATGCCACGAGAGGATTGCATCGCAGTCTTTGAACATCCCTTCACGGAGCATGTAGGTTTTGCCGATTCCAGTCTCCTCGGCGGGTGTGCCGTAAAGTCTTATCGTTCCTTTTATCTTCTTCGATTCCATAGCTTCTTTTGCTGCAATCGCTGCGCTCGTGCTCGCAGTGCCGAAAACGCTGTGTCCGCAGCCGTGACCCGCACCGATGCCGGCTCTCTCTTTTCTTTCCGGAACTGCATCCTGCGAAAGCCCCGGCAATGCATCGTACTCAGCCAAAATGCCGATAACAGGGGACCCGCTTCCGTACGTCGCAACAAAAGCCGTTGCCATACCTGCAACACCCGACTCGATGTTGAAACCGTTGGTTTTCAGAAGATCCGTCAATTCCTTCGAGGATTTGAATTCCTGCAATCCTGTTTCAGCGAACGTCCAGATGTTTTTGTTTACGCGGCGCAACGTTTCCGCATTGGCGTCAATCCAGTTCCCCGCTGCGCTCTTTGCGTCTTGTGAGAACCCGACCTCCGCTGAACGGAGGATAAGTACTGAAAGGCAAAGAAACCGAGGCTTCATACGACCCCCATGATATTTTTGGAAATAGAACTCGGAAGGCAGACGCCAGCAAAATGCATCCCTCCCGCGGCAAGTTACACTTTAATGGTCATTCCTGCTTCTTTTTCCAGTCCATGTCGAGCGCCTCTGGCTCGGGAACGAGTGAGACATTCGCCGCCTGTACCTTCTGTCTAAAAACAGCCACTTCTTTGGAAAAAACCGCATTGAACTCTTTCAACGCAGATTCCAGCGCCGACTCTGCCTGCTTCAAATAGGCTTGTTGAGCGCTCGTGGGAGCGTCGTACGTGGAATTCAAGGAACCCAGAACGCTATTGAATCGTGCAATCACACGGTCGTCATTGCGGAATATCCCCTGCCGGCCAAGAGGCTCAACGAGGAGATCAGTGATTCGGCCCAACGATTTCTTCACATCCGTACCCATTGTGCGCAGTTCTTTCGCCGCGTCATCCTTTCGGTCCCGTATTTGACCCATCACCACATCGACCGACCGTGTGGCCCTCTCAATTCGCTGATACGCCTCCGTTACGACCTCAATTCTCTGACCGACCTTCATAACCAGGTCATGTTTTTGTCTTCGCCCCTCGGCGGAATATGGCACGCGAGGATCGGGCGATACTTCAACTGTTTGGGAAACTTCGTCCTTTCCTACCTTAAGCTTCACCGTGAATCTTCCTGGAATCACTTCAGGGCCCTGTGGCATGAATTCAGGAGGGACATTCGGTTGCGTTCTCGGCTGACGGAATCCGTCCCTGCGGAAGTTCCAGATAAAACGATTGATACCGTTTTTCGTCGCGGAGGTGTTCATCTTACGAACGACAGCGCCATTTCCATCAATGACCTCAACGTTGATCCTCACTGTGTCAGATGGTGGTTTCATTTCCTCATCTTCATTTCCTTCTTTTTGTTGGATTGCTCCGGCAGCGGTGAGTTTCGACTTGTTGAGACTGTAGGTGATCATCGCGCCATAATTCTTGCTTTCGCCGCTGAACATCGCGTCGCCAGGAAAATGATACCCATCCATTTGTTTTACCGTGTGCTGGTAGGCGGGAGGGATTTCAAACATGTGCAGAGCCTTTTCTAGAGTCTCTTTCGACATACTGCGAAGAGGACGAATATCGTCAAGAACAAAAGCGGCCCTGCCATGGGTTCCGATCACAAGGTCATGGTCGCGTGGATGGACAATTATCGCATATACACCGACAGTGGGAACTCCGTTGGTCCATTTCTGCCAGTTCCTTCCCTCATTGAAGCTTATCCATAACCCGAATTCCGTGCCCAGATACAACAGCTCTTTCTTTACGGGATCCTGCTCGAGGACATGCGCATAACCCCACTGATTGTCCGACCCTGATGTCGGGTCGTTCTTCGTCAGGCTTGTCCAGGTGTTACCAAAATTCTCGATTTTGTAAACGTATGTCCTGAAGTTGCCGCGACGATGATCATCGAATACTGCATATGCCGTTCCGGCTTCAAATTTCGAGGGCTCGAGATGAGCGCACCATGCGTTCTTTGCCAGGTCGGGGGCTCTGTCGGCAACACTTTTCCATGTTTTGCCGCCGTCCTGGGTGACGTGGACGTTCCCGTCGTCTGTCCCAACGCCTTGCTGAAGTGCGCTGGGTGCAATTGTCATAATCGTGCAATGATTCTCCGCTGCGGTGACATCCTTCGTCAATCCCCCGCTTTCCTCGGCTTTTTGTTTTGCGGGATCGTTTGTGGTAAGGTCGGGGCTGATAATTGTCCATGCATCACCGCGGTTCGTGCTCATGTGAAGGAATTGGCTCCCGTAATAAATTGTCTTTGCGTCGA